>JAIFNC010000071.1 GCA_020047935.1 Bacteroidota bacterium | reverse complement strand
GCACTTACCGCAATTTTGCCGGTTTCGGGATTCATTACGGCTCGGTACTTCAAAATATAAAACTCGCTTCCTGCCGAAATAAGTTCAACAATCGGAAATTGAAACATGAGTACAAAAAGTGTAAAAACAGCAAATAAATAAACACTTTGAATTCGTTGTAACATAATTTTATGTATTAGTAATCTTGGTCGTCATCAAAATAATCCATATCGTCGTCTAAATATTCCGCATCGTCAAGCGGGTCTTCCGATAAATATCGGCTGTAGTCTTCCAATTCACCATCGGCACCTTCCAACATGGTTTCGGCAAGTACAAATTCTTTGTGCAAGTTTGCCATTTTCAACGCCGTAATAGCGGCTTCATCGCCTTTATTTCCGTGTTGTCCTCCAGCCCGTTCTTGGGCTTGTTTCATTGTGTTGGTGGTAAGTACGCCAAATATTACCGGCAAACCAAACTTAATATTCAAGTCCGTAATTCCTTGAGTAACACCTTGGCAAATAAAATCGAAATGCCGGGTTTCGCCCTGAACTACGCAGCCTAAAGCAATTACCGCATCCACTTGTCCGTATTGTAAAAAGTACTGTGCTCCCAACGTTAGTTCAAACGTACCCGGAACCCTTTTAACTTTTATTCGCTCGGCTCTGACTTTGTATTTTTTGAGCGTTTTAACTGCTCCATCCAACAATTTGTCGGTAATTTCATTATTCCACTCCGAAACCACAATACCAATGGTTAAGTCTTTACCTTCGGGCACAGCATCGGCTTTGTATTCCGACAAGTTTTTCTTTTTTACCCCAATATTTTCAGCGGGTACAGCCTTGGTTTTGCTTCCGGAAACGGTTGTTTTTTTCACTGCCATATCTTCAATTTTAAAATTTCAAAATAAAACTACGATGGTTTAAAATTAGCATTTTTTAATTAGAAATTAAAAAAGAACATGCAAAAAATAAGTTCCGAATTAAAAAAAATTCGGAACTTAAGGTTATATGCTTTTAGGGCTATAGTTTTCAAAATAACGTGAAACAAGTTTCCTTACATAGCAGCTTCCAGTGCACCAATATATTTGTCAATGGTGCGACCTTCTGTCGATTCAGGAAATTCTTTCTTAATTTTATTGTATGCAGCCAATGCTTTTTCTTTATTAGCTAAAAGCTCGTAAGTTAAGCCCGCTTTAAATAAGAACAACGGAGTTGTAAACTCATTTTCTTTGTAACTCGAAGCTTTTTCGTAATAGCTAACAGCATCTTTCAACTCACCTTTTTGCGAATAAGCATCGCCAATTGCACCAAAAGCCATTGGGGCAATAATTGCAGAGCTCGTTTCGTATGTTTGCAAAAAGTCGATGGCTTTGTCGTATTCGCCTAAATGTAAGTAGCAAATACCGGCATAATAATGCGATAAATTTGCCGCGTTGGTTACGCTGTAGTCTTCAATTACACCTAAGAAACCGGGGAAGCTGCCATCGCCGTTCAACGCCAAGTTGAACGAATCTTGTTCGAAGTAACGCTCGGCAACGAACATTTGGCTTTGCGCCTTGTCTTCTTGCGTTCCTACATAAAATCTATCGTAAGCTAAATAGCCGCCAATAATAACAACTATTGCCAATACTATGATACTCAGACTTTTCTGATTCTGCTCAATGTACCGTTCCGACCTGTTTAAAGCGCCTTCTACCAGTTCAATACTGTGCTCGGTGCTGTCGTTTTTAACTTTTTTACTCATTTTTTATATTGCTTTTGAATTCGCGTTTTAAGCACGCAAATGTAAAGTATTTGATTTAAAATTGAAATACCAAAACCACATTTTACGCAAATTTTTATTATTCATTTTCCAATTTCTTTTAATATTCAGGAAAATCATTGTAATAATTCAACTAAATATCTTATTGTTAGTGTATTAAATAAATTTGAATTTTGAATTTGCAAGTAAAATTCTTTTTGTTTTTTTCAACTTTTCTTGATTAAATAAAAGAATTGAGAATTAAAGGTTTTTGTTTACTTTTGCTTTTCAAGTATTCTAACTGTATGTTCCTCGAAAAAATATCGCTTTTCAACTATAAAAATCGATGCAGTTTTCTATTTATCGTTTTGCAAAAGCAGGTTTAGTATAACCGAAAGCAACAATATTTTACACGGGCAAGAAGCTGCCGGCGTTAAAGGTGTGTACAATTTTGGCGAGCGCAACGAAACAGTAAGCTGCGCAGTTTCGCGAGCCGGGAAGAAGCGAATTAAGCGAAACGAGAATATTTATGCCAAATTTTCCGACCATATTGGGCTTATTCCCTTGGTTATGGTTTCGCCCGACGATTCAACCTTAGTAACAGAAGGAAGCGAAGAGCGCAGAAAATATATGAATAGCGTAATTTCAATTATCGACCGAAATTATTTAACCGACACCATAAATTACAACCGCGTATTATTGCAGCGCAATACCTTACTAAAAACCTTTGCCGAAAAACGCTATTTTTCGAAAGAAACCCTCGAACTGTATGACGAGCAGTTAAGCGTGTTGGGCACCCGTATATATAATGCGCGCATTCGGTTTATTGAACAATTGGTGCCGGTTTTCGAAAAATATTATGTCGAAATTGCACGGTCGGCTGAAAAACCTAACTTGCTGTATATTTCGCAACTCGCCGAAAAACCCATGAATGAGCAACTTGCCGAAAATCATAAAAAATGCCGTGAAGCTGAATTTACGACTATTGGCATACATAAAGACGATTTGGAATTGCATTTGGGCAATTTTCCTATTAAGAAATTTGGCTCGCAAGGGCAGCAAAAAACCTATTTGTTGGCGCTTAAATTAGCCCAATTCGAATTTCTGAAATCGTTTTTTGGCTATAAACCCATTTTACTGCTCGACGATGTGTTCGATAAGCTCGATAAAGAGCGAGTAAAGGCGCTTATAGGCATGGTTTCGGATAACAGGTTCGGGCAAATATTTGTGAGCGATACCGGCGAAGACCGAATTCGCGAACTGCTCAGCGAGTTAAGCGGCTCGAATAAAATTTTTTATGTTGAAAACGGCACTGTAATAAATGAGGAAACTGTATAATGCGACGATCGAAAACTGTAACCATTGGCGAAGTTATTCGCGAAATATTAAAAGAGCGCAACATGACACAAAAGCGGCGCGAGATAAGCATTGAACGTTACTGGAACCAGTTGGTAGGCCCGCTTATTGTTTCGTATACCGACAGTATGTTTGTGCGTAACCGCGTACTTTATGTAAAACTAAAGTCGGCTCCGTTAAAAAATGAACTTATGTACAAACGACAAATGCTGGTCGATTCGCTCAATAAAGAAGTGGGCGATAAGGTGATAGATAAAATTGCGTTTTTATAATGATAAACGATAAATGATGAATGATAAATAGTATTCATCATTCATCATTCAAAAATTTATCGTTAATAAGCGTACTGGTCTTTAATTGCAAAATGGAAATTACTTTCAATAATTGCATTTTCGTCCGAGTCGGAGCCATGAACAGCATTACGCTGTTTATCGGTGCCAAATTGCTTACGTATAGTTCCTTCGGCAGCTTCTGCCGGGTCGGTAGCGCCAATTAATTTACGAAAATCGGCAACTGCATTTTCTTTTTGAAGTACCATAGCTACAATAGGGCCCGAAGCCATATATTGTACCAATGCGCCGTAAAAAGGGCGGTCTTTATGCACTGCATAAAATTGCTCGGCTTGCAAAGGCGAAAGCCAAGTCATTTTTAAAGCCTTAATTTTAAACCCTGCTTTATTAATTTGGGTAATAATATCGCCTGTATAATTCTTTGTTACTGCATAAGGCTTAATCATTGTAAGCGTAATATCTCCTGCCATTGTATTGGTTTTAAATAATATAATAAAAATAATTTCTTCGCTTTTAATCGATTTATTAAACAACGAATTTAAAAAAAAACTCTTAATTTAGCGCACTATTAATACGAATTTTTAAACTTTTTATTTTGAATAACACAAATTATACTGTTTTTGACGGCTTCGATTTCGATAAATTGAAGCAATCGAAAATAACCGTGGTAACTCACATAAACCCCGATGGCGATGCATTGGGCTCATTACTTGGCATATACAACTTTTTCGCTGAGCTCGGAACTGCTATTGTACCGGTTACTCCAAACGCTATTCCGGCAATTTTTAGCGCCATGCCGGGCTTTAGTAACATACAAATTTTCGAAGAAAATAAAGATGCGGTAAGTGCACAATTTGCACAATCGGACTATATAATTATTACCGATTTCAATAGCCCTAAGCGAGTTGGCGACATGGAAACCATACTTGTTGAAAGCCCGGCAGTAAAAATAATGATAGACCACCACCCTGAACCCGATGCTTTTGCGCAATATATAATAAGCAACATTTTTGCAAGCTCGGCTTCGGAATTGGTATACGGTTTTATAAAGCTTGCAAATGGCAATAAACCGGTTTCAAAAAATGTAGCAAGTTGCATTTATACCGGTATAATGACCGATACCGGAAATTTCAGTTACAACTCGTCGAACCCCGAAACTTTCAGAACTGTAGCCGAACTACTGGAAACCGGGATTGATAAATTGGCTATTACCGATATGGTTTTTAATAATTATACCGAAAGTCGTATGCGTTTAATGGGTTTTGTTCTAAATACCAAAATGATTATTCGACCCAAATTTCAGACCGGCTATATCACACTTTCAACAAAAGAAAAAGATTTTTTTAAATTCGAAAATGGCGATGCCGAAGGTTTTGTAAACTGGCCGCTTTCTATTCGCGAAGTTAAGTTTTCCGCCATTTTTATGGAAAACGACGGTTACATAAAAGCTTCGTTTAGGTCGAAAGGCAATTTTGATACCAACACCTTTGCTCGCAAGCATTTTAACGGCGGCGGTCATGTAAATGCTTCAGGCGGAAAATTTTACGGTTCGCTGCCCGATGCAATCAGTTTATTCGAAAAACTGCTGCGTGTTTATGCTGAAAAACTTCAAAACTAAACCACAAACTATGTTTCGTATTTTGCGCCTTTTGGTTGTTTTTTTTATGCTGAATGCCTGCTACGGTGAGCCGGAGCAAAAAATTTCGACCGATACTACGGCAGCTAAAGAAATGCTGATTGAATCGAACAAAAAAAAGCTTAAAAGCGAACTTGAACTCATTGCTAAGTATGTTAATGATAATAAATTAGACATGCAAAAAACAGAGTCGGGACTATGGTATAAAATAAGCAAAACCACAAACGATGCATTAATTTCGCTTGGCGATAAGGTAAGTTATACCTTTAAGTTGTCGTTATTAAACGGAACGGTGTTGTACGCAAGTAATGCTGCGCCAAAAACCATAATAGCCGGCAAAGGCGGTGTTGAGTCGGGTTTGGAAGAAGGTTTACTAATGCTTAATAAAGGCAGCAAAGCAATGTTTATTCTGCCTCCGCATTTGGCACACGGCATAGCCGGCGACAACAACAAAATTCCGCAGCGCGCAATTATACTTTACGAACTTGAAATTATTGATGTTCAATAAAAACAACCTATTATGAATAAATGGATTTTAATACTACCGATTTTGCTGTTTACCAACTGTGCATCAGCCGATTCTATTGAATATAAAAAAGCCGATTCCGGTTTATTGTATCATTTTGTTCAAGATAAAAAAGGCGAAAACTGTAAACTAAACGACATTGTTGATGTTCGAATGATGATAAAAACCGAATTCGACTCAATAATTTGGAAAGGCCCTATTGGTTTAAAAGTGAACAAACCATCGCACAAAGGTGGCAGCATTGAAGACGCATTAATGATGCTTAGCACCGGCGACAGCGCCATTTTTAAAATAGATACCGAAAAATTCTACGAAAAAACACGCAGAGCAGAAGTTCCATTTAATTTAGAACGCAGTAAAAATTTAATTTTCAACCTAAAAATAGTTAAAGTAAAAACGTACAACGAATATTTAGCTGAAAAAGCAACTGCCGATTCGCTGAGAGCAGCCAACGAAATTGCAGAATTGGAGGAATTAATTCATGAACTAAAACTGCCGCTTGAACCCGATAAATCCGGACTTTATTTTCAAGAACTAAAATCGGGCAGCGGAAATTTGCCCAAAAGCGGGAATAAAGTTACGGTGCATTACACCGGCACATTTACCAACGGAACAGTTTTCGATTCTTCGGTTGAAAGAAATGAACCGTTCAGTTTTATTTTAGGTGCCGGCGAAGTTATTCAAGGTTGGGATTTGGCACTTGCAAAAATGAAAGAAGGCAGCAAAGCTCGGGTTTTTATTCCGTCGAGTTTGGCTTACGGAAAACAAGGAGCCGGCGATATTATTCCGCCGCATACAACCTTAGTTTTTGAAATTGAATTAATTAGCATCAGTAAAAAATAATATTTCAGGTTCGTGTTTATTTATTAATTTTGAACCCGATTTTCAATCCTAAATTTTTGAATTGTTATGATAACAAGATATTTGAGTTCCGCCTTATTTTTATTGGTAGTTGCGTGCACTTTTTCGGCATG
>JAIFNC010000336.1 GCA_020047935.1 Bacteroidota bacterium | reverse complement strand
ACGAACTTATCCGCCAACCATATTGGGCATAAACAACCATGAAATTAGCCTGTCATTTAAGCAAACCGGTTTTCTGAGCACATCCAATATCCGTTTTAGCATTTCCGATATTGTTTCTTTAAACCATTATGAAATGGAAGACTCAGCATACTTTCTGATTGAAACCCAAAACCCGAAGCGCAAATTTCAAATTTCGGCATATTCAAATTCAATCGAAGATTTAACTACCTTCAAAGAAGCAATGTTCGCGATAAATGAAATGATAAATAAACCCAAATGAATTCGGCCTAAAATGCATAGTTCACAATTCTACTTAATCTATTTTTGTAAAATTGTCAAACTAAAAACATAAAGAACTTTGCAACGATGCGGTATTAAGGTTATAAAGTTCAATTATATAATGTCAAATTATAAAACATACAACTTTTTATGGAACAAGAATTAATAACTCTTTTTTTAGGTTTAGTATTTATTATTATCGGAATTTATTTGTATTTAAAAGGCGTGCATCTGTTGGCAAATGGTAAAAAAGCAATAGCCAAAATTATCGACAACAGATACGAATTTGGGAGTAAATCAGGAGTTTATTATCCGGTTATAGAATTTGTAAATGACCGCGACGAATTAATTATCCACGAATTTAATTTCGGCACAAGCATGCCTGAATCTGTTGGTAAACGATACGAAATTTTGTACGACCCTACCGATTTAAGCAACGTTTCAGTAAATTCTGTATTTCAAATTAAAGTATTGCCTCTTGTTTTCTTTGCAATAGGCGTTGCTGTTGTTACACTAAGTGCATTGGATTTCTTTAACTTCATCAATCTTTTTAACAATTAGTTTGCATTTTTTATAATAAGAACACCAATTACACTAATTCAACTCAGAAAACTACTTTGCCAAAGTTCGTGTTTTTCTGCCTAATCTGCGGATGAATAAGAGAAAAAATATTCGTTTATTTTTTCATGAAATTCTCTCGATAACTTCGTGGCTAAAAAATCCGTGTAAATCTGTTAAATCAGCGTTATCGGTGTTCTAATAATAAGACCAATTACTAACTTTGCATTTTCTTTTATATTGAACAGTTTATGCCCTCAACCTTCGAACAACAAGCCCTTTCAATTTTCCGAATGCAAGCCCAAAACAATGCGGTTTATGCCGAATTTGTAGAAAAACTGAAAATAAAACCATTTTACCCCCGAAATAGTTTTCACTTCCAGCGGGACTACCGGCAACGAAACTTCGCGGCATTTTGTAGAAAAAACTGCCGACTACGAGCGCTCTTTTATCGACGGGTTTAATCAGTTCTACGGCAATATTGAAGATTACACACTGCCGGCATTGCTACCTGCCTATTTGGAACGCGAAGGTTCGAGCCTTATTTACATGACCGAAAAACTGATAGCACTTACCGGCAAACCCGAAAGCGGTTTCTACCTAAACAATACCGACGAATTGGTGGCTAATCTGCTAAATCTTGAAGCACAAAACCGTAAAGTATTGTTGCTTGGGGTAAGCTTTGCCTTGTTGGAATTGGCAGAAAAATACCAACTTCAACTTAAAAATACCATAGTAATGGAAACCGGCGGAATGAAAGGCCGAAGGAAAGAATTAACCCGCGAAGAACTTCACAATAAAATAAAAACCGGTTTGGGCGTAAAAACAGTACATTCCGAATACGGCATGACCGAAATGCTCTCGCAAGCTTATTCGCAAGGCAACGGCATTTACTACCCGAGCAAAACCATGAAAGTACTGCTTCGCGATGCCTACGACCCATTGAGCGTAAACAGTTTGCCCGGTTCGGGTGCCATTAACATTATCGACCTTTCGAACCAAAGTTCGTGCGCATTTATTGCCACACAAGATTTGGGCAAGCTTTACTCAAACGGCAGTTTCGAAGTGTTGGGCCGATTCGACAGCGCACAAATTCGCGGTTGTAATTTGCTTATTAACTAATTATAGTATTAGCACATTAATAAATTATCACATTTAATGCCCGTCGTACACATTGCCGGTTTTTTGCAAGCCTTTAATATTAATTATACGAATTTTTCTGCCGTTAATATCAATCAAGTTATCTTGCTTAAATTCCGAGAGCAATCGAATAACCGATTCGGTAGCCGTGCCTACAATGTTTGACAGTTCTTCGCGAGTTAGGGTTATTTTTAGTGTTCCGTCGGGTTCCAAATCGAATGTTTCGCGCAATAGCAACAATACTTCTGCCAATCGTTCGCGTACCGATTTTTGGGCTATATCTAAAATGAATTTATTGGCTTCGCCCAATTCGCGGCAAGCAAGTTGCATTAATTCAATAGAAAAATTCGGATTGGTTTTTACCAGCTTAAACAAGTGGTTCGAAGAAATATAACATAAAGTTGCATCGGTTATAACTTTGGCGGTTGTGCAAGCCATTTCGCCGCTAAGCACCGAGCGGTAGCCAAAAATATCGTTCTTTTGTGCAAACCGAATAATTTGCTCTTTACCGTCGATACCGGTTTTATAAAGTTTAATAACTCCGCTGCTTACGCAATAAAATCCGTTAATTCTGTTACCTTCGTGGTATATAATGTTGCTTCGGCGCTGAAAAGTACACGATTTTTCAAACATCAATTCATCGCGCTCTTCTTTGCTCAGGTGCCTGAATATAGAATTGGGCGCTTCTAAACAGATGTTGCAATTGGGAGTGTTGGGTGCTATTTTCATAAGGTTCGATGTTTCGAAATAAAATAATTCATTAGTAAAAAAATAATGAGCTTAGTTTTTAAAGTAACGTAAGCATTTATATACAGAAAAAACGATGATACAATAATTTTATTGAAAGAACGTAAATTGAAAGTGCAAAATAAATAAATTAAAAGTATTTCGAATTATTTTTCTGTAAATATACTAATTAAAATATTTTTGTACAAATAATATTCACATCTAAATATATTGATATATGAAAGGACCAGTAAGTACAAAATGGATTGACGGAATGGCTTTTGAAGTAAACATAAATGGCCATAAATTTACAATTGATGCAGTAGAAGAGGTAGGCGGCAAAAACCGAGGTCCGCAGCCAAAACCCTTTATGCTCGCAGCTTTGGGCGGTTGCACTGCCATGGATATAGTGTCGATACTAAGTAAAATGCGCGTTGAAATAACCGATTTCGAAGTGCTTGTAGATGGCAAACTAACCGATGAACATCCGAAACATTACCAATCGATGCATATTCAATATGTATTTACCGGTAGCAATTTACCAATGGATAAACTGCAAAAAGCGGTGGAATTGTCGCAAGATAGGTACTGTGGTGTTTCAGCTTCGTATAAAAAAGCCATGGAAATAACCTACGAAATTATTGTAAAAGAAGGCTAACTTAAAGCGTATCAGGCTAAAAGAGCGAACGTTAGCTGCGATTCGCTTTTTTTAATCCTAAAGTTTTGAAAAAAGTAAAATATATGTAACTTTATAGCGTTGTTTTGCTTGAAACACCAAAAGAATGTCCGGCAAAATATTTGTATTTTTAATAGCTAAAGATTTACAATCAAAATAAACATGCAATTTTCTGAATACTATTAAAACTTATTATAATGAAATCAAAAATTTTTGCGACCGCAATTATTTGTGCTTTAAGCATTCTACCGGTTATTTCGCAAAAGCCTTCAATAAAAAACGGAATTAAGGCTTACGAAGCCAAGCAATACGATGTTGCATACGAAACGTTTAACCGTTCAATAATTGCAAAAGCCAAAATAAAGCCCAAGGAATATAGCTTTATAGCCAATGCCGCATTTATTGCCAAAGATTATTCGCTGGCTGCCGAATATTTCGAAAAAATGGAAGGTACCTACACTCCCGACGATATGATGGCATACGGACGTACC
Source organism: Bacteroidota bacterium (assembly GCA_020047935.1). GTDB lineage: Bacteria > Bacteroidota > Bacteroidia > Bacteroidales > JAIFNC01 > JAIFNC01. The sequence goes on along the minus strand of JAIFNC010000336.1, from coordinate 1,765 downwards.
TTAATGACACAAGAAGAATACGAATTAGCATCGGGAATGCTTTCTCAGGCCAAATCCAAGGGCAATAATAATCCGCTGATAGCTAAACTTATTGAGTCGTGCAAGTATGCACAAGACAACCCCAATGCTTCGAAGGAATTTGAAGTTATGGATATAAGCTTGGAATCGGAAGGTCCGGCTTGGGGTACTGCTTTTATTGGCGATAAGGTGGTTTACTCGCACATACTTAAAGCCGCAGCCGACAAAGCAAAACCATATGCTTACAACTATACCGATTTGGTTTGGGCCGATTGGAAAAACAACGAACCGGGTTCGCCCGATTTAATAAGCTCAAGTTTAAAGTTTGATATGCACGATGGCGGACCGAGTTATTCGGCGTCGGATAATAAGCTGTACTTTACGCATATGATTGAGTACAAGAAAAATAAAAAGAAAGGTTTGATTGGCGATATTACCTACAAAATTTTTGAAAGTACCAGAGAAGGAACTGCATGGTCTAAAGCCGAGGTACTTCCGTTTAACAGTCCAAATTTCACCTACGCTTGTTTGTATCCTGCAGTATCGAAAAATGGGAAAACATTGGTTTTTGCTTCAGATAAAGCCGGCGGAATCGGTGGTTTCGATTTGTACGTTGTTTATAAAAACGGCGATGCATGGAGCGAGCCCGAAAATATTATAGCGCTAAATACTCCGGGCGACGAATTGTTTCCGTACATTGCCGCCGACGGCAGTTTGCTTTTTGCATCCAACGGGCACCCGGGTTATGGCGAATTGGATATTTTTAAAGCAACTAATGTGGCTAAATCGTGGAAATCGCCGATGAATATTGGTAAACCATTCAATTCGGCACGGAACGATTTTGGAGTTACCGAAGTTCCCAACACCGACGGTTCGTTTCTTGTTTCGACCAACCGAAACGGCGACGGTACCAAAGACCGAATTTATATGGTGAAAAAAGTGGTAGTTGCAGAAGAACCTATTGAGCAACCGGTTGTGGTTATTGATACAACCAAAATAGAACCGCCAAAAGATGCAACCTTCGAAACCGAAGTTATATTGGATAAAGGCGACAAACTGCCCGATGATATGGGACTAACCTACAAAGTGCAAATTATGGCTACTAAGCGACCAATTGATGTTAAGTCGAAATTGTTTAAAGGGCTTAAAATTGAAAGGAATATGCACAACAACTTGTATAAATACACAGTGGGCGATTATACCAAAATGGAAGATGCCGAAAAATATCGACTAACCATTGTTAAAATGGGTTTTACCGATGCATTTATAGTTTCGTTTGCCGGCGAATACCGAAACAAAACCTACATTCCGAGCGATAACAATACGAATAATCCGCCAACCGAACAAGGTAAAAAAGCGAAAGAAGGCAGCGAAGCCCAATATGTAACCGGTGAAGGGCTGGTGTACCGAGTTCAATTTAAATCGACCAAAACTCCGCTCGATAAAGTAAATATGAATATTGACGGGCAGTATGTTTTTCGCTACGAGTACAAAGGCTTATACCGCTATACCATTGGCGAATACGAAAGCCCGGGACCGGCTATTGAACTTAAAGCGCGAATTGTTAAGGAATTAGGATACAAGGATGCTTTCGTTGTAGCATTCAATAAAGATAACGAACGAGTTATTAATGTGAAGATTTACAAGAAATAACATAACTAATCGTTCCAACCATCCCGATGTTTTTAATAAGCATCGGGATTTTTTAAGCGTATCCGCGAACTTTATAGCTAATAAAACCCACCCA
>JAIFNC010000334.1 GCA_020047935.1 Bacteroidota bacterium | reverse complement strand
ACAAGGCGATAACGAATTGGTTGTTTTGAACAATGCCATTTGTAAATTGCAAGAGCAGTTGCATAATACGGTCTCGAATATAAAAAACAATTCGGATAATTTGCGTTCGGCAAGCTTTGAATTAAGTAACGCTTCGGTTCAAATGTCGCAAGGAGCCAACGAACAAGCTGCAGGAGCCGAACAAATATCGGCATCGGTTGAAGAGTTGTTTGCTACTATCAACCAAAATACTGACAATTCGACCGTTGCAAATCAAATAGCAAAAGAAGCCGAAAAAGGAATGCTCGACATGGAAAAAGCGGTAAAGGAAAGTATTGAAGTAATGAAAGAAATAGCCGAAAAAATACTTATAATTAATACCATAGCCGGAAAAACCGATTTGTTGGCGGTAAATGCTGCTATTGAAGCTGCGCGTGCAGGGCATACCGGAAAAGGTTTTGCCGTTGTTGCCAATGAAGTTAGGTCGCTGGCAAAAACTACCGAAATATCTTCCATACAAATTATTGAACTATCGAGAAAAAGCTTGCTGGTAGCTCAAAACACCGAACGAATTTTGAACGAAGTTGCGCCAAATGTTTTAAAAACTTCGAATTTGGTTGAAGAAATTGCGCTTGCAAGTGCAGAACAAACCGGCGGCGTTCAGCAAATTAACACCGCTATTCAGCAATTTAATTCGGTAACGCAACAAAATGCTGCCGCATCGGAACAAATTTCATCGAATGCCGAAGAACTTAATCAACGTGCCGAGGAACTTGAAAAATCGATTGCATTTTTTAAAATTACTGCCAATGATGAAGATTTAACAACTAAAGAAATTTTGGACCAAATAGATAGCCTTCGCGATAAACTTGCCCAACAAGAAAAGAGGAAAGATAAACCAACAAAGGAAAAAACTCCCAGACCAATTCAGCAAAGTCCATCGAAAATAAAGTTGGATTTGGAACCGGATGACGAACCTGAGAATACTTTTGAAAAATTCTAATAATCACCGGCTTTAAGCTTGATTAAAAACAATTCAGAATAATTTTGTAAAAATATTATTCAACAAATAGATTATATGCTTTTTGTCAGTTTTTTTCTCGAATAAGTACTGCAACTTTGCAGCATAAAACAATTAACCGAACATAATTATGCTAAGAGACAGTGAAATTTCAATGAATCCGAACCCGTTGGTACGTTCGTTACGCAAACCATCGGCAGAATTTACCAAATACGATATTATTAATTACATTGAAGAGCAAGGTATTAAAATGCTAAATTTCAGATATGTAGCTGAAGATGGCAAACTTAAAACTTTAAACTTTGTGGTAAACAGCAAGTACCATCTGGAAACCTTGCTTTCAACCGGTGAACGGGTTGATGGTTCAAGTTTATTTTCGTTTATTGAAGCAGGAAAAAGCGATTTGTACGTAATACCGCGTTTTAAAACTGCGTATCTAAACCCTTTTACTGAAGTTCCGACTTTAGATGTACTGTGCGGTTACTATACCGCCGAAGGGCAACCGTTGGCAAGTGCACCTGAAAACATTTTGCACAAGGCGCACGAAATGTTTAAACGCGAAACCGGCTTTACCCTTAAAGCCATGGGCGAATTGGAATATTATGTAGTAAGCGCCAAAGGGCATTTATACCCCGAACGCGACCAAAAAGGTTACCACAGTTCGCCGCCGTTTACCAACTGGGACAAATTGCGTACTGAAGCCATGGTACTTATTGCACAATGTGGCGGACAAATAAAATACGGCCATTCGGAAGTAGGTAACTTTAGCACCGACAACGAGGAGTTTGAACAACACGAAATTGAGTTTTTGCCGGTTGATTTGGAAGATGCCGCCGACCAATTGGTAGTTGCTAAATGGATTTTGCGAATGCTTGGCAACAAATACGGCGTAAATATTAGTTTTGCTCCAAAAATTACCGTAGGCAAAGCCGGAAGTGGTTTGCATATTCATATGGCATTACACAAGGATGGCGAAAATATGATGATTGAAAAAGGTAAACTAAGCAATAATGCACGAAAACTTATTGCAGGTTTGCTTGATAATGCCATGGCACTTACTGCATTCGGAAATACCATACCAACTTCGTATTTGCGCTTGGTACCGCACCAAGAAGCGCCTACCAATATTTGTTGGGGCGATACCAACCGTTCGAGCTTAGTTCGCGTTCCGCTGGGCTGGGTGGCTGAAACTTCGATGATTAAAAACGCCAATCCGCAAGAAACTTCCGAAATTCCGTACATTCCGGGCAAACAGACCGTTGAATTGCGCTCGCCCGATGGTTCGGCCGATGTATATTTATTGCTTGCCGGTATTGCAGTTTCAGGCGCATACGGTTTAACCCAATTGGAAAACCCATTGGAAATGGCGGAAAAATTATATGTTAGCGTAAATATTTTTAGAGAAGAAAACAAAGCGCGCCAGAATCAGTTACAGCATTTGCCCATTTCGTGCTACGAATCGGCTGATTGTTTGGAAGATAAACGACATATTTTTGAAGCAAACGGTATTTTCCCTGCCGGTACCATCGACCGAATTATTGACCAATTAAAAGCTTTTGAAGACAAAGACTTAAGCCACAAACTCTATGGCGACAATAAAGCTATTAGAGAACTTGTAGACAAACACTTACATTGTATGTAAAACTTATTTAACGAAGCTGTCTGAAAAGTCAAAAAAACACAATTTAAGCATTTTTAATTTGTTGATTATCAGCTCCGACAGAGTTTTAAACTCAGTCAGAGCTTACTTTTTAGACTCCCTCGTGAGGTAGCAAAAATTTTAGGGTAACATTAAGAAAGCTTAGTTAGGTTTTATTATTGGCCTACCTAAACCAATAAAAAGGATTTGGTTTTTGAAGAAAATAAAACGGCAGAGAATAAATTGCCATTGAACAGTTGTTTCAAAAAACCGGACTGACCGGACAAACCGCTCTGCCCGAGAAGCCTTTTAACCGGCATTAGTTACCACCGGAAACTAAACGCCGGTTAAAATATAAAAAGCAAAAACCTGCCTTTCAATAAGAATGAAAAGCAGGTTTTTATAGCTTATACGCTTTGGTTACTTAGTGTCGTATGCCCATTTAAGGTATATTGAACCCCATGTGAAACCACCGCCAAAGGCTGCCAATATTAGGTTGTCGCCTTTTTTAAGTCTACTTTCCCATTCCCACAAGCACAACGGAATAGTTCCGTTGGTGGTATTGCCAAAATGGTCTATATTTATCATTACCTTATCGTCGTCAGTGCCGCATCGTCGGGCAGTTGCATCAATAATGCGTTTGTTTGCTTGATGCGGAACCAGCCATGCTACATCTTCGCCGCTTAAGTTATTGCGTTTCATTACCAATTCGGCAACATCGGCCATTTTGGTAACTGCAAATTTAAACACCGACTGTCCTTCTTGGTATACAAAGTGTTCTTTAGCAGCTACACTTTCAAGCGATGCAGGTTTAACCGAACCGCCGGCTTTTTGATGTAAGAACGGAAAGCCCGAACCATCGGTTCCCATTTCAAAATCCATTATTCCGTAAGGTTCTTCCGAAGGTTCCAACAGCACAGCTCCGCCGCCGTCGCCAAATAAAATGCAAGTTGCACGGTCGGTATAGTCAATAATCGACGACATTTTATCGGCGCCAACCACTACTACTTTTTTATACTTGCCCGATTCAATAAACTGAGCAGCCGTAGCCAAGGTAAAAAGAAAACCCGAACAAGCAGCATTGGTATCGAAAGCCCAAGCTTTGGTAGCCCCCACTTTGTCGGCAATTAAGTTCGATGTAGCCGGAAACTGGTAATCGGGCGTAACGGTAGAACAAATGAGCAGGTCAATTTGGTCGGCAGTTATACCGCGTTTTTTGAGCAATCCTTTTACCGCATTAGCGCCAATATCGGAGGTTCCCATTCCGGGTTCTTTTAATATTCGGCGTTCCGTAATACCGGTTCTGGACAAAATCCATTCTTCGGTAGTGTCAACCATTTTCTCCAATTCGGCATTGGTAAGCCTGTATTCGGGCACCCAACCGTTAATTGCAGTTATGGCAGCGTATGTTTTTTTCATTACAAAAATCGTTTTTTAAATCGTTCCGGCAGTTTGGCGTTAATTACATCTTTGGTAAATAAAAGCATGTTTTTAATTGCTTTATCGTTCGAAATACCATGACCTATAATTACGTTTCCATTTACGCCCAATACCGGAGTACCACCGAAGTTTTCGTAGTTAAATCGTTCGAAATAAGGATTTTCAATTTTGTTTTTACGAATTATCTTATAGAATGCTTCCGCTTGTTTTAAAACTACGTTTCCAACAAAACCATCGCAAACAATAACATCGGCAGCATCGTCAAAAAGGTCGTTTCCTTCAATGTTTCCAACAAAATTAAAATCGGTAGTACCGTTCATTATTTCGTATGCAGCGCGTGCAGCCAAGTTTCCTTTTTCAGCTTCCGAACCTAAGTTTAATAAAGCAACTCTTGGTTTTTCAATATCATAAAGGTTTTCGGCATAAATTGAACCTAAAATACCATATTGGTGCAATACATCGGGTTTCGAGTCGGGGTTTAGTCCAACATCGAGCAGCAAGGCATTTTTACCATTCATTTGCGGCAACGATGCCGTAATGGTAGGGCGAATAACGCCGGGTACAGATTTAATGGTAAACATGGCACCAACCAACATGGCACCGGTATTGCCGGCGCTTGCAAAACCATCAATTGCTCCTTTGGTTAGCAAGTGAAAACCTGCTGCAATACTTGAATTTGGTTTTTGTTGAAATGCTTTTGCCGGGTGCTCACCCATTTCTATTACTTCGGTAGTGTGTATGTACTCAAAATTCGAAATGTCGAACCCTTTTTTGTTCAATATTTCTTCGGCTTTATTTTTGTCGCCTATAAGTACAATTTTAACATCTGAAGGCAATTGCTCGAATGCTAAAACAGCACCTGAAACCATTGCTTCGGGTGCAAAATCACCACCCATAATATCTAATCCAATTTTCATATGCTTTAATTTATGTTAGAATTAAGGTCGGCCGAATGGTAGCTTATCTGGAATTTTAAAAAAGAATGGCGGTATTAAACAGCCACTTCTTTTTCAATTGCAAGTTTACCACGGTAATATCCGCATTCCGGACAAACACGGTGTAATTCGTGAGTTGAACCGCAATTTGAACAAACTGATAAGGTTGCAGGTATTGCTTTGTCGTGGGTTCTTCTTGAGTCTCTGCGTGTTTTTGAAATCTTGTGCTTAGGATGTGCCATTGCTTTAGATAGTTAAATTATGTTACTGTTTATTATTATCGAAAATATTTTTTAAACCGTTCCAACGCGAGTCGGTTTGGGGTACTTCTTCTTCGGTCGAAATGTGCTTCATCATTTCGGGGTTGCAGGTCGGATTGCCTTGGTCGTCGTCTTCGTGTACACAACGGAAAGGTAACGATAACACCAAATATTCGTAAATGTACTGTGCTACATCCAGTTCATATTCTTTAGGCGAAATTATCACGGTTTCATCGGTTTCGTCGCCTACGTTTTCGCCAAAACGTACGTATAGGTCAGCAATATTATCCAGTTCAATTTCAAGGTTTTCCAAACAGCGGTCGCAAACAACGGTTGCGGTTCCGGTAAGGTCGAAATTGAATTTCATAAACGTGCTGTGCTTTTCCATTTCTATATCTGCAAATACATCGCAATCCAATATATCGGCATTCTCGAACATACTCAAAAAGCTTTTGCCTATGGTATATTCAAAATTGTGCGTACCGTCTTTTAGGGTAGCAAATGGAATTATATATGTTCGTTTTGTTTCCAATGTTCAAAAAAAATTTCGTGCAAAGGTAGAAATTTATATCGAAATAAAAAAAATGTAATTGGTGTATTTAATTTTCGGTTGAAAAATAATTATCAATCGAAATCCAAATTTCGTAACTTTTTGATAGACAATTCTAACCGACGAGCAAAGTATTTTATTTCGGTTGGTTTTTGTTTTGGTAATATAATTCTGAAAACGGTACCAACATTTATTTCGGAACTTTTCACAAAGATTTCGCCCTTGTGGTTTATTTCAATTATGCGTTTTGCCAACGATAAGCCTAAGCCCCAACCGCGTTTTTTGGTGGTAAAACCGGGCTGAAATACGGTAGTAAATTTCGACTTAGGAATGCCTTTGCCCGAGTCTTCAACATCAATTACAACCGATTCGGCGGCGTTGGTAACCGAAATGGTTATGGTGCCTTTTCCTTGCATGGAATCGATGGCATTTTTGCATAAATTTTCAATCACCCATTCAAAAAGCGCAATGTTTAAGGGTACATTGGTAATTTCATTTAAATTATAATTGCGGACAAATGCTACTCCCGACGAAACTCTGGTTTTCATGTAGTTAAGTACATTTTCGAGTACTATATTTATATTCTCCGAATCGAGTGCGGCGGTTGAACCAATTTTCGAAAACCGTTCGGTTATGGTTTCCAACCGTTGCACATCTTTTTCAACTTCATTTACCATTATGGGGTCTTCATTTCGCATTTTTAAAATTTCGACCCATGCCACCAACGACGAAATAGGCGTACCCAGCTGATGCGCAGTTTCCTTCGACATACCAACCCACAACTGGTTTTGCAACGCATTGCGCGAACTGCTGAATGCCCAATAGGCAATAAGCAGAAAAAAGGCAACTACGCCAAGCTGCACCACCGGGAAAATAAATAATTGGGTAAGAATTGTGGAGTCTTTATAATATATTTGTGTACTTCCGCCAACCGGCAACTGTATTTCTATTGGTTCGCGCTCGGCTTTCATGGCCTCAAGCTGCCGCTGAATGTATTTTGGATTCTTTATTCTGGTCGAATCTAAGTTTAGCGTGGTCGAAATTCTGCCGTCGTCTTCCACCACAATAACCGGTATGGTTTTGTTATCCAGCAGAATTTGGAATATAATTGGGCTAATATCTTCGGTAAGCGGTGTGGTTTTCATTTCTTTAATAGCCGAAGCCCAAAGTTCAATTTTTTTGGTTTCTTCGCGCGCCAACAAGCTTACCAAAGTGTTGGTATACCACAACGAACCTAAGCCAATTAAAAACGCAAAGGCAATAAGTACCAGTTTTAAATTTTGTTTTACGAGGTATTGTTTCACGCCGGTAAATTTTAATAATCGAAGTATAAGTTACGTAGGTTTGTACGCAATACAACATAAATGGTTGTACCCGAAAATGCATTGGCAGCGCTTCTTGTAACGTTAAAAACGCCTGCAGCCAATTGCAGTCGGTATGCCGGATTTATGGTTACTGCAGCATCGAGTTGGTGGTACACGGTAGTTTTGTTGGCAAGTTTTTCAATTGGGTAATCGAAATCGATGTTGGAATACGATGTGCCGGAAAGAGCCGATTTTTCTGCCTTATAGCCCAATATTCGGTTGAATTTATAGTTTAGACTTAGTCGTCCGAATTTAAGTTCCGAAATAGCCAAAAACTCATCTAAATTATTTCCGGCGCTGTGCCCCAACGGCTGATTATAGTGCGAAAAACCCATGTATTTGTTTTCGCCGGCATCAAAATTTTCGGCTATTTTGTTATATTCAACTTGCAGGTATAAATGCGATTTTTTAAGCAAACCGAAAAATAAATCGTAGCATTTGGCTCCTGCCTGAATTGCATATTCAACCGGAAAATCGGGTTTTACGTTGTGCATTAATATCTGTGTGTAAAAACCAAAGTTATTCAGTAAAACAACCGATGCATTGATTCCGAATTTTGAAGTTTTTTTATCGTTTTTATATTCGAAAAGGGGCGAAATAATGGGTGGCAAAAAGAATTCGGGGCGAAATTTATTTACATAATCAATACCCGAAGTTTGCCATACCGAGGCTGCCAAAAACGAAACATCGAAAATTTTGTTTGGTTTCCAAGTTATAATACCGAACGATGCATGTTTTTTTACATGATAAGCATAATATTTGTACTTAAATTCGCGGAATTGGGTAAAAATAGCGGTATAATGCCAGTTTCCAACGGTGGCATTGGTTCTAAAAAACGGATAGTTAAACGCATTGTCCGATAAAAACAACGAGCGGTAGCCGTTGCCTACCAAGTGCTTTCCGTGCCCCATAGAAAAACTGAGCATTTTATTGGGAACATAGTGCACGGTTCCGGCAGCCGACGAAAAATCGTAGCCTGTGGTTTTGAAAATTTTTCCGGCGCCTTGTCCCGGAATAACTAAAAAACGTTCAGTAAAAGCTATTTCGGTAGGTTCCAAAAATGCCTGATTTTCGTAAAATTCGGTTGCATACCAAACCTGTTTGCCAATGGAGCCTTCGAGTTTTATGCCGCGTGTATTATAGTGCAATTGTTTGGTTTCGGTAAAATTTTTATTCGCCTGAATATTAAAAAGCGGATAAATAGCCAAATTAAAATCGGCTTTTTGAACTCGAATAGGCATACGCTCGAATAAGGCAGCGAACAAATCCCATTTAAATTTCGGTTGATTGGTAAATATATTTGTAACCAAAGGCTTAACCGTAAACGTAGTTTTTTGGCTCGAATCGGCAAGTTTAGGTGCGTTTTCGTACATAAAAAAATGCGTTAAGGGCATTTCGGCTTGCTGAGCAAAACTGCCAAAGGAAGTTAAAAGTAGCAAATAAGTAAGTTTGCGCATAAGCAAAATTAATTTAAACTACAAAGCTAAAAAAGAATTGCGCATTTTGAAATGAAAAAAAAAGAAGCAGTTGAGGTGAGTAATCAGGAAACAAATGGGATAAAGTGAAGGTAAACCGGTAATATTAAGGAACAAACGATATAGTAAACATAAACAAAACTCACGTCAACTGCTTCGGAAGGGATTAATGGGGGGAAACATTAATCAGAAACAAATATACTACATAAAAATTTAAATAGCAAATTTTTAGGCACTTATTTATTTGAATTTGGCAATTTCTTCCAAATACTTTTTCTGAATTTCTTGCAAATGGGCTAAACTGGGGCTTGTTTCGAAAACACGAATAAATTCAACAATGTTTAGTTTGCGGAATAAGCCGCCGGTAGCAGCATCGAAATTCCGACTCGAAATATTGTTTTTGATATTCATGGTTATTGAGTAGAACATTTTCCAATTCAAAAACATCGGAATTTCAAGGTAGCTCATCTGCGGTTCATCAATATCGGAAAAAATCCCCGGTGCAATTTCTTCGATTCTAAATATTTTGTACGTTTTTATAATGCCTACATTATCAACACTTCGGCGTTTTGCAAATTCCAAGCCTTCTTCTTTAAAGCATATTTGCAATGCTTCCAAATAGTCAAATGCATCCAAATCTTTAATTCTTATACAAGCATAAGTAACATTAAAAACGGTTACATCGGCTGATACCGCATCAAAATTATGTTTAAAGTATTTTTTTATTCGAAAGGTAGCTCGTGCAATGGTTTCCTGCGTATATTTAGTATTGGTAACTAAGTATATGTATTGTGGTTTGGCCGAATCGCCGGGCAAATCTTTACCGTTGTAACCCGGAAATGGTGCGCCGGCTTCTAAAACAAATGTATTGGGCAAAATACTGTGCGTTATTGTTTTTAAGGTTTCTTCCTTGGTAATGAAACCCATAGTTTCAATTACAATTTTTGGTTCCATAAATTGGGGTATTAAATTTATTTTTGTTACAAGATACTGCTTTTTTTTGAATTTAGTGTTTTCAGTGCTGCTTTTTTGAGCTACCGTACTTTTATTTGTAGTTAAAACGGCAACGTATTTAAAAAGTCAAAATCATCTTCCTGTTCATAATATTCGTCAATAAAATTTAGAATTAATTTCTTATCCGAGTTCTTCTCTACGCTTTTATATATTTTTTTGAACATTTTGTATCTTCGTTTTTCCGCATCCAGTTCATAAGCAAACCTTAGTTCCGACTGTTTTTCAGAAAAACCGACATATCCGTTTATTTCGCTAAAGCGCGGATTAAAACGAATTTGAAAACGCTCCGATTCCAGCTCTTGCACCTGCTGTTTTAACACCGAAATATAAATTTGCAATTTTTCATCGGTAAGTTTATCCATAAATTCGCTTTGCTTGTGCACAAATTCAATTTCCATTTTCAAGAGCGCCGGCAAATCTTTGTTTTCGTAGGCTACTACCACTTTTTTCATTAATTCCTCCTTTTCAAGCTTCAATTCAGGGTCGGTTTCATTATCGGGGTGCAATATTTTTGCCAAGGCAATGTATATAGATCGAATGCTTTTAGCAGCAATAGCGTCCTCTTGTTTTTGTTTTTCTTCGGCAGCCATTTGCTTCTTCGATTTTTTTCGGTTTGCATTTGCTTCGGCTTCTTTAGCTTCCATCTTTTCGCGCATACGCTCCTGAAATTCAAATAGTTTTTCCGGATTGTTTTCCAATTCACTAAAATCAAATTCTTCATCGAACATATTCGAAAACATACGGTTTATCATTTCTTTTTCAGCTTCGGTTTGCTCGTCGAGTTCGTCCTTATAGCTCGATTGCGAGCGGCTATTATAAAAGGCTTCTTGGTCTTCGGTGGGTTCCAAATGCTGAAAAGCTTCTTGGCAGAGTTGTATTATGGTATTGTTTATTTTCTCGGTTTGTTTTTTGCTGAATTTTATATGGTCTAATTGCTTGGCAAGCAGCATGGCCAAACCAAATTGTTCGTTGGCAATTTCAGTATAAATTGGTTTTATTAAACTTCGGTGTTTCGACAATAAATTATTTAACTTATTGGTTTCCTTCAATATATCGGTTTCTAAAAACTCAATCCGTTTAGTAAGTTTATTAAATACTTGTTGATTTTTCGATAACGCAATTTTTTCTTTCGGAACAATAATTATAGTATTGGAAGTAGTTTCCGTTTGTGCTTTAGTAGCTTTCTTCATCGTGTTTTTTTGCAAAAATAAGGTTAAAACATTGTTCAAAAAAATGTTCAACGGGTTAAAAGGAAGTTTTATTCGATTAAGATTATAAATTTGCACCACAGAAATGTTGGAAACCTTAACTATTTCGAAATAAAAATAATTTATATGGAACGATTACCTGAAAAATTGGCTGCTACCCAGCGATTGCTGCAAATAATGGACGACCTGCGCAGCCAATGCCCTTGGGATAAAGAACAAACCTACGAAAGCCTCCGAACACTTACTATTGAGGAAGTGTATGAACTTGCCGACGCAATAACTTCAAAAAACCACGAATTGATTAAAAAAGAATTGGGCGACGTGTTGTTGCACATTGTTTTTTATTCGAAAATTGGCGAAGAAGATAAAAAATTCGATTTTGCCGATGTAATTAACTCGTTGTGCGAGAAACTTATATACCGACACCCACACATTTACGGTACCGTAGATGTTGAGGATGCACGCGAAGTGGAACGCAATTGGGAACAGCTTAAACTGAAGGAAAAAGACGGAAACACCGGCGTACTTTCGGGAGTGCCAAATGGTTTGCCGGCTGTTATAAAAGCCAACCGAATACAAGACAAAGCCCGCGGCGTGGGTTTCGACTGGGAGCATAAAGACCAAGTATGGGACAAAGTAACCGAAGAACTGAACGAGCTTAAAGTTGAAATTGCCAAAGGCGACCACGACAACATGGAAGCCGAATTTGGCGATTTGTTTTTCTCGATAATAAATGCGGCTCGCTTGCACGGAATAAACCCCGAAAATGCCTTGGAACGTACCAATTTAAAATTCATAAAGCGTTTTAATTATCTGGAAGAACGTACCATAAAGCAAGGTCGCTCGCTTAAAAGCATGAACCTTGCCGAAATGGATGTGCTTTGGGAGGAAGCTAAAAAACTGAAATAAGCTTAACGTTATGAATCCAATCTCTTATTCCGATTTTGAAAAAGTAGCAATGCGTGTAGGTACCATTCTGGAAGCCGTAGTATTTCCGGAAGCAAAAAAGCCGGCGTACAAACTGAAAATCGACTTCGGCAATGGCGACATAAGGCGGTCGAGTGCGCAAATAACCCTACGCTACAAACCCGAAGAATTGGTTGGCAGGCAAATTATAGCCGTAACCAACTTTCCGACCAAACAAATTGGTCCGTTTGTGTCGGAATGTTTGGTTTTGGGTGCCGTACCAACAAGCACCGATGTGGTTTTGCTTTCACCCGATTTTAAGGTCGAAAATGGTACTCGAATTGCTTAATTATTAACTATTTACTCACTTATCGGTATGCTCATTTATTCTTTGGATTTGTTCGGGACTTTTGTGTTTGCCATTTCCGGCACCTTGGCGGTAACCGAAAAACGCTTAGACTTTTTGGGAGCTTTTGTTATGGGCTTTGTAACAGCGGTGGGCGGCGGCACGGTTCGCGATATGTTGCTGAATGTTAGCCCCGGCTGGCTTACCGACTTAAACTATTTCTACATAATATTAGCCGCAGTAGTGCTGAGTTTCTTGGCAAAAACCGGCTTACAAAAACTGCGTAAGGCATTCTTTTTATTCGACTCGTTGGGAATTGCAGTTTTTACCGTAATTGGCTTGGAAAAAGCACTTCATTACGAAATTGCTTTACCTATTGCCATACTCATGGGCGTAATGTCGGCAGTAACCGGTGGTGCCCTGCGCGATGTACTTACCAACGAAATTCCGCTGATTTTTCGTAAAGAAATTTATGCTACAGCTTGTGTTCTGGGAGCTGTGCTCTTTCTTATACTCCAAAAAGCCGGTGTAAATCCTAATTTTAATTTATTGCTAACAGCAACGCTAATTACCTTAATTCGAATTGTTTCGGTAAAATATAACTTGGCATTGCCTACGCTGAAACCGGATAGAAAAGGCAGTAAAAAAGTATAAAAAAATCGAACACGCTATAACCACTTAGAAACAAAGACATCTATGAAAAAGAGTACTATTTCGTAAAGCACTGTTTCCTGCGTTTCCAAGTGGTTATATAAATTAAGGTTAATTACCTTTGAATCTGTTCGTCGGCATATTCGTAATCGTATTCCAATGTCGAATCCAAGCGTTCTTCGCGAATGGTTTTTCCTTCCGAATTGTAGATATAAGTTACCTTTTCGTCCATTTGTCCGGAGCCTAAAATTCGCATTTCGGTATGCGAATTATTTTCTGCATTATATTCGTGCTTAATTAAATAGCGGTTGCCGAATTTCACTTCCAATACACGGTTTTTATCGTCGTAAGTGTAAATAGTGTAATCTACAATTTCGCCCTTCGCATTTTTTACAATGCGCTTAGTAGGTTCGTTGTAGGAGTTAAACTCCTGAACCGTTTCGCGATATAAATTACCGTTTTCGTCGTATTCTTTAGCATTAAGCACATTGCCGGCATCGTCGTGAATGTAAGTAAAATGCTCTTTTATTTTTTCGTCTTCATCGAATAATTTTCGTTCAATAACACGGTTTTCGGCATTCAGTTGCACCCATTCCATATCTTCCAACTCGCCTTCATCGTCGTGCGAACTTACGGTTACGGTTTTTGCTTGCTCGTCGCGCACTATGGTTTTAATGGTTTCCGAACCGTCAATAAATGAAGTAACTTCTTTAATAAGCAATTTTTGCGCATTGTATTCAAAAACGTGCGAATCGCTAACTTCGTCTTCGTCGAAATAATTTGTTTCGGCAATTTTTAACCCATCGTCATTGTATTTATACACGGTTTTATGTTCAATTTCGCCATCGGGGGTATAGCTTATGCTTAAAATTTCGTGCTCATTGGCATCAAATTCGCTTATCGCGCTTACATATCGGTCGGTTTGTTCGTCATCCGAAATGCTGTGGTACGTGGTTATTTTTTTAGTTTTCATAAGTTTTTTTTCATTTAAAACAACCCAATTAATTTTTTGCGGGTTCGAATGCACTTTAAAGCTTAAAGCGCTTTTATTTGGCAATTATTACCAACAACAAAAGTATAATTTTATTTTGTACCATTGCAAACTTTGAAGAATTCAATTTACTAAAAAAGATAAGTATTAATTTAGCTTAGAACAACAATTAATTTGTTGAAGAAGGCTCTTTTTTTGCCGGCGTTTGTTTCAAATATTAAAGTAAATGTACTAATTCTGCGAAGTTAAATTTTAGTAGCCACTTGTTGCTGCCAAAATTCAACTGCTTTACTTTATATACTCATTGCACCCTACTGATAATATTAAACTTACACCTATTAGTTAACTTCATAAAGAGTAGAACGAACTAAATTTATTTTAGTGCATTTGCAATTTTCAATGCAGCGTCTTTAATTAAGCCGGTAAATCCGGCATCTTTTCCTATTTCTTGCTCAAAAGTTCGCTGTGTAACAGAGCCTATAACAACCAAGTCTTGAATAATTTCAATTTCTTCGGCTGATTCTGCAAACTCGCTCACTTCTTTAACTTTTTCGCCGTTTGCATCGTACACCGTGGCATCAATTTTAACTTTTATTTTGGCTTTTGTTTTATGTTGCCCTACGCCTACTCCACCAACACTTACCGTTTTTTGTCCTCCGGTAAAAATACCGACCGGTGCTATTTGAATCATAAATTTAACATAAGTATTTGCAACTCCCGATTTTGCTGCTTTTTTGCCACTTCCCATCGGATACCCCAAAACGTTGTATGCTACTTTATCCTTCAACGAACCGACCGGTTTAAAACTATATTCGGCATTATGTATAACGGCCGATGTAACACAGCTATAAATACTGTCGTACAAACTTTTGTTTTTCATAACCCCCAATCCTTCATTTAAATCGACCCAAAAAAAGGATACTGCTGCATTTTGTTTATCGATAGTTTGCGCAAATATTGAAGTACTGCACATGGTTAAAAAAACAGCAAATAGTAATTGTAGTTTTTTCATGATTTTTTATTTATGATTAATAAAAGACTAACGGGTGTTTTATTGATTTATTGCAAAATTGAAATTCCACTCTTATCTTATATTTGACCGGCATTTGAATACCGATGGCGATGTTCACAGCCCGCCAATGTGGGTAACAGGCGGTTAGCTATTCGCAAATCGAAAACCGTTGCGTATTGGTTGCCAAAGTGGTCTTTGCGTTCGTAGAACTTGGTTCCAAATTGCTTACTTTATTCCTAAATATTCAGGAATAAACAAATCCGGTAAATCTTGCTCATAATTTCTATTATCCATAATGTATAAAAGTTCAAAAGCAGGGAAAGTAAATTTGATGCTAATCCATGCTTTTGTATAAATTGAATCTCTTGCAAAATCTTTTAGTGGCATTTGTATTTATTCACAGTGCCTTTGCCTATATTTTTTTTCAAATCTGTACATACGGTAAAATTTGAATTCAAATTTAAAAACAAATATATACAAAATAGTGTTTTATCTACTTGTAAGCTAACTCAAATTTTAATAACTTGCAACACATAAAACATGCTGCGCTTGGTTACTTTTTTAGATCTTATACTATTGCAAGCGAACAACATAAAAATTTAGCATATGACTGAAATATTGGCTTACGAAGATAAAATTAAAGCGCTTGAGAATGAGATTGAATTACTTAAGCAAAAACAAATTGAAGTTAATAAAGCCAAAGAATTGTATTTAAAAATATTCGAAGATTTTCCTGCGTTAATTTGGCGTTCGCGGTTGGATAAATGGGCAGAAGGCGTTCATCCGGAAGATTTTGACCGATGTGTAGAAATTTACGTAAATTCATTTGAAAAGAGAGAAGCTTTTTTAATGGAGTACCGAATGAAAAACAAGCATGGAGAGTATTGCTGGATTCGCGATTTCGGTAGACCTTTTTACGACCTCGATAATACTTTTTTAGGCTATATTGGTTCGTGCTACGATATTACCGAAATTAAAAACAATGAACTTAAACTGATTCATTTAAATGCCACAAAAGACAAATTTTTTTCGATAATTGCCCACGATTTACGGAACCCGTTTAGCAACATTTTGGGCTTTGCCGATTTGCTGAATAAAAATTATGCTAAGTACGACGCCGAAAAAATGGAGCGTTTTACCAAACAACTTTATTTAACTGCCAAAAACACCTACAATTTATTGGAAAATCTGTTGGAATGGTCCAGAACCCAATCGGATAAAATACCTTTTGAACCGCATAAAATTAATT
>JAIFNC010000079.1 GCA_020047935.1 Bacteroidota bacterium | reverse complement strand
TTTAACCGAGGTTTTTGGGATGGTTATTATTTAGGACGAAAATTGGGCGAATGGTCGAAAGATTACGGTTCGCATGCAACCAAAAAGAAGGAGCATTTGGGCAAAAACACCAACTACTTTGCAAACTTGGGGGTTGCGGAATTTCAGCTTGAAACCGGGTTTTTAAAAGTTGGCGAAGAAATTCTTATTTCCGGACCTACCACCGGAGTTCTGGAACTAATCGTTGAATCGATTCATACTTCGGCAGGCGCTGTGGATGAAGTGCAAAAAGGCGATGTATTTGCCATTCCGGTGCCTCAAAAAGTGCGACGTTCGGATAAATTGTATAAAATGATTTCAGTAAAAATATAATGAATTACAAATGGTACGAATAACACACCAACGCGCCAAATGTATTGGCTGCTATTATTGTGCAGCCGCTGCGCCCGCCACTTGGACAATGAGTGATGAGGACGGCAAGGCAACCCTTCGCGGTGCCAAAGAAAAAAAAGGTTTTTATACCACTACCGTTACCGACGATGAATATACTGCTAATTTGGAAGCTGCCGAATCGTGCCCGGTAAATATTATTAAAATAGAAAAGTATAGCTAAAAGTACTTGATTTCAGTAAATATCTCAAATCCGCATGTCATCGGCTCAATTTACTAATATTGAGTAGTTTGTTTGCCAATTTGCAGTATTTTTTTTCTTCGATGAGGTGATGATTATTAGCAAGTTAAAAGCACACTTTCGATTTTAATGAAATACAAAATGCAGTAATTATGCCGGTTGCGATTTAAAACGATCAGCCGGCATTTTTACCGTATGGCTGTAATAATTCAAATAAGTAAAATACTTGACCACCGAAGCTAAATGAATGACGATTGTATGGTTTTACCTGACCAATAACGGCTATTTTAAAGGCAAAAATAAAACTTGTTAATACTTTGGTCTTTATTTTGTCTTAAAATTCGCAAATATTATTTATATTTACACGTAGAAAATTATTTTCTGAACCATGAGCAACTTGTATCAGGCAATTAGAAACACTTACAAAATTATTATCCTCGAACAGGATATTGAGTTGTTTCATTTTGCCGTTGAAGTTTTTGGTGAAGAATTACAAGCCTATGAGTTTGTTTTGGCAAATTCGTGCGATGAGGCAATAAGCATGAGTATTAGTCTTTTACCAAAACTAATATTGGTACATAACAACTTTTCTTCCGAAAATGCAATAGACATGATTAAGCGCTTAAAGTATGTAGATATACTGCGCGATGTACCTATTTTAATTGTTAGTTCGCCTCGCGATTATGCAAAAGCTTACGAAGCAGGAGCTATTGATTTTATTCGTCGACCGGTAGACAAAACCGAACTTGTGGTGCGTGTAAAATCGATGCTTTCATTATTTACGCTGCTCAACGGAATGAAAGAGGCTTCGGAATTTTTAGAAATGCAAGCGTCGGATTTGGAACGAAAATCGAAAGAGGTTGAAGAAGAGAAGAAACGAACCGATGCCTTATTACTAAACATTTTGCCTTACGAAATTGCCGAGCAGCTAAAAAACAAAGGCTCTGTTGAGGCGAAACGCTACCGAAGAGTAAGTGTAATGTTTATTGATTTTAAAGGCTTTACCAAACTGTCGGAAATGCTTACATTCCAAGAAATTATTAAAGAATTGGGTATTTGTTTCGAAAAGTTTGATGAAATAGTAGGGCTTCATTTTGTTGAAAAAATAAAAACTATTGGCGATGCTTACATGTGCGCCGGCGGTTTGCCTATTCGTAATGCAAGTAACCCGATTGATACCTTGTTGGCTGCGTTGAAAATTAATAAATTTATAGACGAATATAACGATTTAAAGCGAAGTTTAGACCAACCACTTTGGGAAATACGCACCGGCATACATACCGGCGAAGTAATAGCCGGGGTTATAGGTAAAAAGAAATTTGCCTACGATATTTGGGGCGATACCGTAAATACCGCCGCAAGGGTACAAAGCGCAAGCGAACCGGGAAAAATTAATATTTCCGGTATTACTTACGACTTTGTTAAGGAATATTTTAATTGTACTTACCGCGGAAAGGTAGCGGCAAAAAATAAAGGCGAAATAGATATGTATTTTGTTCAGGGTTTAAAGCCTGAATTCGCTTCCGATGTAGACGGAATTCAACCAAACAGTAAATTTAAAGAAATACTGTCAACTTTTTAGTAACCGCGTTTATATTTTTCAATCCAAGCGCTGTTTTCCATGGTTTGCAATAAT
The DNA here is from genome assembly GCA_020047935.1 of Bacteroidota bacterium. GTDB lineage: Bacteria > Bacteroidota > Bacteroidia > Bacteroidales > JAIFNC01 > JAIFNC01. The sequence goes on along the minus strand of JAIFNC010000079.1, from coordinate 8,855 downwards.
CGCAATGCATTTTCGGGTTTGCCCGACCAACCTTTAGTAATTCCGGCTGAACGAAACGGATATTCGGCATAACGCAATTTCCATAAACTGTCAACCATGTTTGGGTTGGTAATGTTATGGGCTTTAAGCAAATCTACTTTATCGGGGTTTGCATTCGACTCTATGGTGCCGTTTAATTGACCAAGAAAATTTTCACGAGTCAAGTTTCTTACCACACTAATTTTATTGTCATCTACACGTACCAATAAATAATTGATAACACTGCCGGAAGCTGTAGGAATTAGGTTAAAACCCAAATGGAACGTATTTTCTTCCTTCTGACCGAACTCCATGTCGGTTTGTGCTTGTGCCAAAAATGGCATTCCGAGTAATGCTATAAAAACTATTAAATGTCGCATGGTTTTGTTTCTTAAATTTAAACTTTTCTTTACCTAAAACTACTTATATGCAATTTAACGAGCAAAGGTAAATTAATGTTTCAGCTTCGTCAAAAAAAAATACACTTTAATGGAAAAAAAAACCGGCTTATTAGAAAACAATCGTTTGCGCAAAATCATTATTTTTTCAACACAAATTGACCGTTTTTATAATACGCTTCTACAATTATGCTTCCGTCCTTTTTGTATTTGGCTTCCAAACCATGTTTTTTTCCGTTTTTATAGTTCGAAACCGAATTAATTTTCCCGTTTTCGTAATAGCTTAACCAGCTGCCATGTCGGATATTGTTTTTGTATCCTTGTACTTGCAATAGCCTGCCTTTGTTGCTCCACACCAGCCAAGTACCGTGTTTGTTTCCGTTTTTGTAGCTTTCTTCACGCACTTTTACGCCCAATTCGTTGTAGTAAATCCATTTACCTATTCGCTGTTCCATGTTATAACTTCCCGAAACAAGTGCCTGTCCGGTTTCTGACCACGAACTTCGGAAACCATGCAATTTTCCGTTGCTAAAGTGCTCTATAAGCCTAATTTTCCCGTTTTCGTACCAATAGGTAGCCTTTCCGTCTTTTATATTTTGAAGGTAATTTAGTACGTATTTTGGTTTTTGGTTTTCGTACCATTCTTCCCACAAACCTTGAATTGCGCCTTGTTCAAAATTACCTTTTATTTGTATTTTTCCATTTTCGAACCATTGCATCCACACGCCATGTTCTTTGCCGGCGCTGTATTCGCCATAGGTATATTTATTTCCGTTTTCGTAATATACAGTCCAGAATCCATGTTTTTTGTCGTTTTCGTAGCTTCCTGTTTTCCATACAGTTCCGTTGGCATACCACCAAACCCAGCTGCCGTTCATTAGTCCGTATTTAAACTCGCCTTGGTTTCCTTTTGTGCCGTTTTCTTGGTAGTACGTCCAAATGCCATGCTGTTGGTCGTTTTCGAAATTACCGTCTATATCGGCAGTTCCGTTTTCGCGAAACCAATTAGCAGTGCCTTGCTTAAAACCGGAGGTGTAATTAATTTGGTATTCTTTGCCGCCTTCCGAATAAAAACCAATATGCAGTCCGGTTTCTTTATCGTTGGAGTAGTTGCCGGTTCGCTTTAAATTTCCGTTTACGTAATAATACTTCCATTCGCCTACTTTTTTCGAATCTTTTATTTCACCCTCGTATTCCAAATTATTGTTATCGTACCAAGCTTTATTGTAGCCGGCTATATAGTAGCTTTCCGTTTTTGGTTTTCCGTTTTCGTAAAATGTTTTCCAAGCGCCGGTTTCGGTGTTCTGTTTATATTCGCCTTGTGCACGCAAGTTGCGGTTTGGGTAATAGAAAAGCCATACCGAATCTTTTAAACCGTTTTTATAATAGCCCGATTCGCGCGGAGCTCCGTCGAAATAATAGGTTTTATATGTACCATTACCGTTTATTACACTTTCTGTGGAATCGTTAATCCAAAACGAAAGTACATGTTCTATTTCGGTTGAATCGAATTTGGAAACTTTAAACGGTGTGCCATTTTCGCCAAACCATTTCCAAATACTGTCTTTTCGGTTACCTTTATAGAAACCCGAAATTGCCATTGTATCGTTTTTGTGCCATTCGGTATAAGAGCCATGCTTGAAATTCCAAGCATAACGCTGCGAACTTTGTTTCCTTCCGTTTTCGTAATAGCTTGTTAAATAGCCATGAAGCAAGCCTTTCCTATATTCGGCCTCTTGGTCTTTAATACCCGTTTCGTAGTAAAAAGTCCATTTGCCTTCCATGTATTCGTTTACAAGTAAACCTTCGCTTTTAGTTTTACCGTTTGGCCATTTTTCAGTTTTTAGTTGGGCTTGCACCGAATAGGCAAGGCATACAAGCAATAATAGGAATAGATACTTTTTCAAGCTGATTTACTATTTTGTACTGATTAAAAAATTCCTTGGAAATAACACGCAATATCGTATAGCCGGGAATAGCCAAAAACATTCCCAAAACGCCTGCCAAACTGCCTGCCATCAGAATTACCAAAAATATTTCGAGCGGATGTGCATTTACACTGCTTGAATATATAAGCGGTTGAAATACAATGTTATCTATAACATGAACAGCTCCAAAAAGCATAACCATATAAATAAGCAGCGGAACCAATTCGTTGTTAAAATCCATATCGAGGTTTGATGTGGTTGCCAATGCCAAGGCTAAGAGTGTTCCTAATATAGGACCAATATACGGAATTACATTTAGCACGCCGGCCAAAAGGGCAATTACGAAAATTATTTTGCCTTCCAAGCCCAACGCCCACAAGCCTAAAGCAAGCAAGGTTATAATTAGAATAACTTCAATAGTTAACCCAACAAAATAGCGTGCAAGCAAAAAGTAAATGGTATGCAATGCTTTTTCAAAACCTACTTCGAAACGTGGCGGAATAGCGCCAACCAACACATGATTGAACAACTTTTCTTCTTTTAAAAAGAAAAAAAGAATAAACGAAATGGCAAATGCCGCTATGGCAAAATCGCCCAGTGCGGTAACTGCCATATTTAAAAATTCGGCAACTTGAATATTGCCGACAATAGATACTACTTTAGAAGAAATAAACTCGGTAATATTGAAATTTTCTAAATCGGAAATATGCAAATTGCGTAACAAAACTTCAAGTTCTTTCACCGGTTTGCTTAATCTTTCAATAAGTAAGGTTACGTCAATATTCGAAAGCTCGTTGGCCTGATGAATAAGCATTGGTATAAAGAAACTGAAAAACCCGATAAATAAGCCCCACAATAAAATTAGCACTACCGCAGCCCATAAGGCGCGTGGCGGTTTAAATTTTTTAATTCGAATGCGCGACAGTAAATCGACCAACGGATTTCCTATAAGCGAAAGGACACCCGCAATTAGCACGTAATTTATAATATTTATGAAATACCATACAAAAAAACCAACCAGCAGTATACTTATAATGGAAACCGAGTATTTTATTATTAAATTCATTTTTTTAGTATTTGTGTTGTACAAAGGTAGCTATTTTATATAAAAATGCAATTCGGTTACACTGCAATATTTATTATTTTCAACCCTATTAGTTGGGCATAATTTGACTAAGTTGCATAAAATATCAATTTAGTTTAATGAATTTAAATTTAGCATAAGTTTAAAAAAAAGATTATTTTCCGCATCGGTACCCTTATTTATTTAATAAACGAAAAATTTAATTGATTTATTTTGAAAAATAATACTAAAAATTAGGATAAATTAAAAAATGTCCGTAATTTTGTTGCATAAATGTAAAACACAAATTCAATATGGCAACCTTACGATTTAAAGCATTAGAAATTTTATTCGACCGTCAGGCAAAACAAGTAATTTATCCTTCGGTTAAAACATCTGATTATTACGGTGCAAATATTTTCGACAAAGAAAAAATGCAAAAGTATATGCCGCGCGAAGCATACTTGAGCGTAATTGAAAGTATAGAACAAGGAACCAGAATAGACCGCAAAATAGCAAACCAAGTGGCTGCCGGCATGAAAGCTTGGGCTACCGAAAAAGGTGCAACACATTATACCCACTGGTTTCACCCGTTAACCGATGCTTCGGCTGAAAAGCATGATGCTTTTTTTGATATTGAACCCGGCACCGGAAAATCATTCGAAAGTTTCGACGGTGCATTATTGGTTCAACAAGAACCCGATGCTTCGAGCTTACCCAACGGCGGCTTACGCAATACCTTCGAAGCACGCGGTTACTCGGCTTGGGATCCGTCGTCGCCCGCATTTGTGGTAGACAATACGCTTTGTATTCCTACTATTTTTGTGGCTTATACCGGCGAATCGTTGGACTATAAGCTACCTTTAATGAAATCGTTGAATTATTTAGATAGAGCAGCAACCGAAGTTTGCGGATTTTTCGACAAAAATGTAACTAAAGTTATAGCAACCTTGGGCTGGGAACAAGAATACTTTTTAATTGACGATGCGTTGTATCAAGCTCGCCCCGATTTACAATTAACCGGTCGTACGCTAATGGGGCATGCATCGGCAAAAGACCAACAGCTAAGCGACCATTATTTTGGCTCAATTCCCGAACGAGTTGCCGCATATATGCACGATTTTGAGATTGAAGCGCATAAATTGGGCATTCCGGTAAAAACACGACACAACGAGGTGGCACCTAACCAATTCGAATGTGCACCAATTTTCGAAGAAATGAACTTAGCGGTAGACCACAACCAATTACTTATGGACATTATGAATAAGGTAGCTCGCCGACATAATTTCCGTGTTTTGTTCCACGAAAAACCATTTAAAGGGATAAACGGTTCAGGAAAACATTGCAACTGGTCTATGGCTACCAATACCGGAGTAAATTTATTACGCCCGGGCAAGAACCCAAAAACAAACTTGCAATTTTTAACCTTTTTGGTAAATATTGTAAAAGCGGTGCATGATAATGCCGATTTGTTGCGTTCGGGTATTGTTTCAGCAGGAAACGAGCACCGATTGGGTGCACACGAAGCACCTCCGGCTATTATTTCGGCTTTTATAGGCACCGAGCTTACTAAAATTTTGAACGAAATTGTTGAACGCGTAAGCGATAAAAAAATGTCGGCAACGGCAAAAACCGACCTTAAATTAGATATTGGTCGTATTCCGGAAATTTTGCTCGACAATACCGACCGTAATCGTACTTCGCCATTTGCATTTACCGGCAACCGATTCGAGTTTCGCGCCGTAGGTTCATCGGCAAATACCGCCACTGCCATGATTATTTTAAATACCGCAGTTGCTCGCCAATTGGACGAATTTAAAACTACCATAGAAGCATTGGTTGAAAAAGGAGTTAAAAAGGATGAAGCTATTTTCCAAACCTTGCGCGAATATATTATTGTTTCTGAGAAAATTAGGTTCGAAGGCAACGGTTACAGTCAAGATTGGGTTGAAGAAGCAGCTCGTCGCGGATTGTCGAATGTTCGCACTGTTCCTGATGCCATGAAAGCTTTTGTTTCAAAAGAAGCCATTAAACTTTTTAACGAAGCCGGTGTTTATACCGAACCCGAAATTATGGCGCGGTATGAAGTTATTTTGGAGAAATATACCAAAAAAATTCAAATAGAATCGCGTGTTTTGGCTGACCTGTCTATAAATCATATTGTACCAACGGCGGTAAAATACCAAACCGAACTTATTAATAATGTTCGAGGATTGAAAGAAATTGTTTCAGCCGAAGATTTTGAATTGCTTGCCGGCGCACGTATTGAAAACATTAAAGTCATAGCCAATCATATTTCGCAGATTAAGACTAAAGTAAATGAAATGATAGAAGCTCGTAAAGATGCTAATAACATGGAGGATGGTGCTGTAATGGCAGATGCTTACGATAAAAAAGTTAAGCCGTTTATGAGCCAAATTAGGTATCATATCGATAAACTTGAACTAATTGTAGATAATGAAATGTGGCCTTTGCCTAAATATCGCGAATTATTGTTTGCTCGATAGATTTTTTTTAGACTTGGATTTGTTTTACACTTGATTCCGGATTGTTTTCAATTCGGAATCTTTTTTTAAAATTTAAAGTACGATATTCCTTTTTTAAGTGAAATTGCATGGTCGGCAAAATTTTGAGCAGTAGCTTTCAAGTGTTCCGATGCACTTACATTACGCTGTATTACCGTTTCGAATTCTTGAATTGCTTTCGTTATTTCGGCAATTCCGGTAACTTGTTCCAGGTTCCGAATGCCTTCTTTTTCCATTTCGGTAGCAGTTTTTTGAATCATCGGAACTAAATCGGCAAGTTTGTTTCCCGCATCGGTAATTACTTCGCCGCTGTAGACTGATAGGTCGTTAATTTCAACCGAAGCCGCTTTGCTTCGGTCGGCGAGTTTTTTTACTTCGTTGGCAACTACCGTAAAACCGGCGCCGGCGCGTCCGGCTCTTGAGGCTTCAATAGCGGCATTCATGGCAAGCATATTGGTTTGGCGTGCAATTTCCTCTACTATTTCAATTTTATCGGTAATTTGTTTGGTTAACTCTATGGCATGTTGCATTACTTCATTGCTTGTGCCGGTTTCCGAAGCAATTTCTACGGTATATTGCACAATAAGCTTTGCATTTTCCGAAGAAATTCTTGTTTTCTCTTCCATCGAATGCATGGCTGCCGTAATTTCTTCGGCAGTTGATGCCTGATAAACAGAACCTTCAGCTAAATCGCCAATGGTTGAATTTAATAAAGCCGAACTTTGTAGCACTTTGTTCAGTATGCTTATTTCGTCGCGGCCTTTTTCGTTGAGACTTACGTTCAAATTACCCGATGCAATGCTTTGTGCTGCTTTAATTGCTTTATTTATTGGGTCTAAAATGCTTTTTCGAATAGCAATACTAAGCGGAATTACCACTATTAAAACCAAAAGAAGTGCACCAATCGAAATTTGTAGCATCAGCTTTTTGGTAAGTGCAGCTACATCTTTTATAATTATATCTTTAGCATCTTGTACATTATCCAAATAAATGCCGGTAGCTATCCAATACTCAGTATTCGGAATGGCTTCTGCATAAACAATTTTAGGTTGGTCGCCTTTGCCCGGTTTATCGAATATGAGATAGTTAAAACCGCCTCCTTTTTGCGAATTGGCATACGCATCGCGAATAAAGTAGGTATTATTAACATCTTTCAATTCACTCAAATCTTGGTCGTGGTATTTATGGTTGGGGTGTGCAACATTAACGGTACCTTTATAAACAAAAAAATACCCCGACGAATCAGGTTCGTACCTTACGGCATCAATTATATTGCGAATAACTTGAATTTGTTGTTGTTTAGCTGTTCCTTCCAATACACTGCTCATCGAAACTGCCATGGAATGCGTATTTGCTCCAAAATAAAATGAAGTAATAACAATTCCTGTTAGTATTAATGATAAGCTTATTAGAATGCCTAATCGGAGAGCTATATTTATGTTGCGCAGCATGTGTTTGGTGTTATTTAAGCAAGTAAAAATACTTCTTTTTTGAATAGAACAAAAAACGTATATAAAAAATTATTTAGTTTTGTTTTGAAATTATATTTCAATATAAACGAAACAACATTTTTTCAACAGTTATTTGATTAAAAATGAATGAGAAAGCTACTTTTTAGCTTGTTTTTATGCGTTAGTATTAACCGTAAAATTTAATAATAAATTTACTCGCACACAGCCAATTGAATTAAAAATGCCTATATTTGTATGAACGAAAAAATACAAATTGCGAAATGAATACTGAAAAAGAATCAATATCCGACAGCCAATGGACCATGGTAATAAAGCCAAAACGCGGTTTGTTCGAAATAGATGTACGTGAAATTTGGAGTTATAAAGATTTGATTGAACTCTAAGTACGTTTGTGTATTTTATGGTTTTTAATTCAATAGCTAAAATTTCGACCGACGGTGCACCGCCAATACTTTTTTATCTGTCCGGAATTGTAGCATGGAACTATTTTGCTGCTTGCCTTAACGGCACATCCGGTACTTTTGCTGCCAATGCCGGTATTTTTGGCAAAGTTTATTTTCCGCGTTTGGTTAGCCCAATAGCGACCATAATTTCGAATTTGGTTCAATTTGGCATTCAGTTTCTGTTATTGCTCGGAGTTTTGGGGTATTATGGTTTAGTAACTCAAACTACAGGCATTAACCTTACGGCACTCCTTATTCCGATTTATTTGCTCATTTTGGCAATGATAGGTTTCGGAACAGGCATTATAATTTCGGCGCTTACCACCAAATACCGCGATTTGGTTCAGCTTATGAGTTTTGGAGTTCAGCTTTGGATGTATGCAACGCCCATAATTTATCCGGTTTCCATGGTGCCCGAAAATTTCAGAATATTTGTAATGCTCAATCCGGTGGCACCGCTGGTTGAAGCTTTTAAATACAGTTTACTCGGTACCGGCAATTTCAATTTAGCGGGTTTAATGTACAGTTGCGGTTTTGCTATATTTATTGTACTTGTTGGCATTTTGCTTTTCAATAAAGTGGAGCAAACTTTTATGGATACGGTATAAATTATTCAACAAAAAATTTAAACATCGCTTCAAATTCCGAGCGCCAAAATGCTTCGTTGTGTTTAGCCTTGGGCTGTAGTTTTGTTCGTAAGTTTTCAGCATTTAGTTTTTTTGAAAGTAAAATGTTCATTTCTTCAAACTGTTCAACCATTTTAGCGCCTTCTTGTCCGCCCATTAAGGTGTATATTTTTGTTTTAGGTTGAAAGTCGGAATTTTCAACTAATTCAAAAATTTCAGTTTTATTTATCCAATAGGCAGGTGAAAAAACGCCTAGAAAACCGAATGTATCGGCAAATTTTATTCCGCCGTACAAGCTAATTAATCCGCCTAACGAACTGCCTGCAAGGGCGGTATATTCGCGTTCCGGTTTGGTTCGGTACAAACTGTCGATGTATGGTTT
>JAIFNC010000290.1 GCA_020047935.1 Bacteroidota bacterium | reverse complement strand
GAATGTTGGTACCCGGAAACTCGCATTTCGATACCACCAAAGGGCACATTGAATTCCGCAAAGCAAAAGCGGTTGATGTAACTATCGATGAAGCTTTTGACACTACAATATATCATCCGTTCAAAGGAAATTTGGATTTGAACAAACTAGAAAAAGTATTGAAAGAAAATCATAAAGAAAAAATTCCGTTAATTCTAATTACTGCCACCAACAATACCGCAGGCGGGCAACCGGTGTCGATGCAAAACATACGCGAAGTAGCCGCAATGGGCAAAAAATATGACATTCCGGTATTTATTGATGCTGCACGCTATGCCGAAAATGCCTATTTTATCAAAATTCGCGAAAAAGGCTATGAAAATAAAACCATTAAAGAAATTATTTTTGAAATGTTTTCGTATGCCGAAGGTTGCACCATGAGCAGCAAAAAAGATGGCATTGTGAATATTGGCGGTTTTATTGGTTTGAGAAGTCAAGAAATTTTTCGTCAGGCTTCAACCTTTAATATTATTTACGAAGGTTTTATAACCTACGGCGGAATGGCGGGCAGAGATATGGGCGCACTTTCGCAAGGCTTGCACGAATCGGCAGAGTTCGATTATTTGGAAGCACGAGTTGGTCAGGTAGCTTATTTGGGCGAAAAACTGAAAGCTTTTGGTATTCCGGTACAAGAACCGTTCGGCGGACATGCAATTTTTGTAGATGCGAAACGAATACTTCCTAATATACCGCAAAGCGAATATACGGCGCAACTGTTGGCAGTTGAATTGTACATTGAAGCAGGTGTGCGCGGTGTCGAAATTGGTACCTTACTTGCCGACCGCGACCCGGTAACGCGTGAAAACCGCTACCCTAAACTCGAAATGGTTCGTTTGGCAATTCCGCGCCGCGTATACTCGAATAACCATATGGATTATATTGCAGTGGCTCTTAAAAACGTATTCGACCGAAGAAATGAATTGAAGAACGGTTTTAAAATTATGTGGGAAGCCCCTATAATGCGCCATTTTACGGTTGAATTGGAGCGAATTTAACGGATTGAAATAGCTTGAACCGGAGTTTATTTAACAATGTACTCGGCTTATATAAAACCCCTTTTTCCGAATTATACGGATGAAGGGTTTTTTTATACTATTCGAAAACAAAAAACTCGATAGTATAATCGGTTTGTTTTATAGCCATACCGGCTTCCGGATACGGAAAAACGTCCACTAATTTCAATTTAAAATGTTCAAATTTCAATTCTTCACCGGGACGTAAATTATAGGTTTGCTCGTTAATTTTAAATACTGCAACCACTTCGCCCGCCCAAATGCAATGCACGCCTATTGGGCATCGCGAATCGGAAGCTATAGAATCGAACATTAGTGTAAGCTTGGAGTTTTCAAAATACAAGGTTTCTCCACCTTTCAGTTTATATTTTACCGTATCCGATTTTAGGCTAATTTCAGGCTTTAATAGTTCGGAATTTGTGCAAGCATTCGCACCGGCAAAAGTTACCAACAGTAATAGAATGGTTGTTTTCATTTTGAAAAAAATAGGTTATTTTTTCGTGAAAAGTGCAAGCCCGGCGTTCCGCAAGCATGTAAGGTGCGATGAAGGTTTTACGTGAAACGCCGACCTTGCTGTACAAAGGTACAAAATTATTTCGAATAACAACACAGAACGTTTCCCGCCAATCACATTACTGTTACTTAAATCCAGCTATGAAAAAATAACCTTTTTCAAGGTTGCGCACTTTGCTTGTTAGCATTACAAAGATAATAAAAAAAAACTTAAACCCAAATAAAGGTGCAGTTTTTTTTATTTTTTTTTATGAAAAATGTAATGTGTTTGTTTTTAGGTAAGTACTTTTACTTTGAGCTTTTCAACTAAAAAAAACTTAAATGCAATTTTGGATTTATAAAAGTACCACCAAACGATTTATACGCAATTTGTATTTTTTTCATTCTGAAAGGATTAGCAGATTTTTTGGGAAATAGGGCATAATTCGACTTTTTATTTCAAAATTTTATTTTACTAATAATAAAGCAGTTAGCAATATTATAGTACTTTAATTAAAATTAGGTTTTATATTAGTAAAGTTTATTCTACCTTTGCGTGCGAAATTTAAAATTTAGCATTTTAAATAAGTGGTATATATTTTGTATAAAAAGTGTAATAATTACGAAGTTCGAATAATACTGCTTTACTTTATGTAATAGGCTTATTTCAAAAATAAATAAAAAAGCAAGTAAGTTTTAAATTTTTGGCACCGTAATTGCAATAAAGTTAAAAGAATAAATTACTAAATAGTTTTAAGATGATGACGAATAATATTAGAGTAGAAAGAGCAAGACACCGCATTTCGCAAGCTGAATTAGCTAAGCAAATCGAGGTATCACGTCAAACAATCCATGCAATTGAAACAGGAAAATTTGTACCTTCAACTGTTTTGTCTTTAAAAATTGCACGCTATTTTAACGTTAAAATGGAAGACTTATTCGAATTAGAAGCAACTGACTAATTGAATTATATTTTTCCGCTTTTTTTCGAATTATTGCATGGATTTTGGAAAGCAACGTTTTCGAGGACTAAAAAACGGTTTACTTCGGTAATCCGTTTTTTTATTGCTTTGTTTTTTGATGCACAAAAAAACCGATAAATTATTTTATCGGTTTTTTTTTATAACGGTCGAGTTTATATTCTTACGCCCACAACCAGCACATCGTCTACTTGTTCGTAATCGCCTTTCCAATTATAAAATTGGTCGATAAGACTTTGTTTTTGCATTTCGGCGCTTTGCTGATGAATATCGGTAAGCAGCCTTTTGAAATTTCCGGATAAGAATTTTCTGCCTGAACTGCTGCCAAACTGGTCGGTGTAGCCATCGGTAAATAAATACACCATGTCGCCTTTTTTAAGGTCGAAAATGCGCGACCTGAACGGAGCCGTTTCTTTATAATAAATACCTATTGGCATTCGGTCGGCTTTAAGTTCGAATAACGATGTTTCGTTGGTTGCCGGCGTACTGCGAGTAATGTAAATAGGGTTGTAAGCTCCTGCAAAATGTAATTTCAAATTATCGAAATCAAAAATTGCCAGCGACATATCTATTCCGTCTTTAGCTTCTTTTGCTTTGCCGGTTTGGTGCAAAGCCTCAATCAGCGAATCGCGAAGTTTATTTAAAACACTTGCTGCATTCTGCGGAACATCCTTACTCACAATTTCGTTTAGCATCGAAACACCCAACATGCTCATAAGTGCTCCCGGTACGCCGTGCCCGGTACAGTCGGCAACCGCAAGGGTTACCATATTTTCTTGTTTATTTAGCCAGAAAAAATCGCCGCTAACTATATCGCGAGGTTTATAAAATACAAAATGGTTTGGCAGAACGCGTTGCATTTGTTCGGCAGGCGGCAAAAGTGCCGATTGTATTCTGCTGGCATATTTTATACTATCGGTAATGTTTCTGTTTTGTTCTTCTATAAGCACTTTTTGTTTGTTCGCTTCGTCGCGTTGTTCCTTAATTTCTTCGCGTTGTTTGCGTATTTCGGCATTTTGCAACAAAAGTGTAGCGTTGGCTTTTTTCTTTTGTGCAAACTGCTTGTATAATGCGGTAGTAAATGTACTTATAAGTAAAACTAACAGTACAACACCAATAATTATCAAGTTTTGCTTTTTAGCTTTTTCGTCGGCCATAAGTAACTCGCCGGCTGCAAGTTTATTTTCGGTATTAAGCAATTCAATTTCTTTTCTCGATTGTTCAAATCGGTATTTGCTTACCAATTTCTGAACCCTATATTGTTCTTTGCTCCGACTTAGTTCTTTGCCTGTAATTTCAATTTTCCGGTTTAAATCGTCGATGTGCAATAATAGTTTTTGTTGTTTAAAATTACTCTGAATTACATACTTCTCGTGTAATTCCGATATTTGTCGCTGCTTTTCTTCCTCATCATTAAAACGAAGATGTGTATATTTTTTATAGAAGTCAAGTGCTTGTGCACAATTTTTTTCGGTTTCCAATTCGGCAAGCGCTCTATAATTGGCATACAAAACCGGTGTGTAGTCGGCTTTAATGGCAAATTCAATACTTTGTTGGTATGCTTCGCGTGCTTTGTCGGTTTGTTTTAATTCGCTATAAGCATTACCCAAATTGTGTCGAGTAATCGAAAGCCCTTTAAAGTAATTAATTTTGGTATTTTCGCCTATCGACTTGTTGTAGTATTCAATTGATTGCGTATAATTTTTCGATTCGAAATTTACGTTACCTATATTATTCAGCAAACCTGCTATTTCTTTAGTATTTCGCTGTTTTTCGTTTATTTTAAGTGCTTCCTGAAAATAACCGATTGCCTTGTCGAACTCGTTTTTCTGCAAATATACAACCCCAATATTATTAAGCGATGCGGCAATTTCTTTTTGGTTACCCAATTCTTTTTCGGTAATAAGCGAATTGGAATAATAACTCAATGTTTTCTCAAAATCGTTTATTTCGAAATAAATATTTCCAATTTTATTCTGCAAACCGGCATAAGCCTCTTTATCGTTCATTTTCAGCCTTGTATTCGATGCCAGTTCATAGTAGTTTACCGCATCGGAATAGTTCATTTGAACATCAAAAACGGTAGCCAAATTATTCTGAATTATTGCAATATCCTCGGGACTGTTAAGTTTTTGCGCATTATCAAGCGCTTCTTTGAAACCGGAAATTGCCATATTCAAATTATTGGCGTAATAATATGCTTGCCCTAAACTTATGTTCGATGCAACCAATTCTTTCAGTCGGTTTTGTTCTTTATTAATTCCTACTGCTTTGTTTAAACTAACAATCGCCGCGCTGTATTTGCCGTTTTCGAGCTGAATAAGTGCAGTGCGCTGCAAATAATCGGCAAGTTTTTCGGGCTGATTAAGTTTTTCGAGCAGCTTTACGGAGTCGGTGCCGCCTTTATCCGAATAGTGGTTTACATACGGTATTCCGTATTCGGGTTTAAATAAAATATTTTTGAAAACAAAATTATCCGACCTTGGCAAGTAGCCTTTTATTAAGTTCATGGCGCTTAAATTGTCGGTTAGTTTTTCAAAAACAGCATTGCAAACAAACACATCGCCTTTTTGCGCTTGCTGAAACGACATTTGTTGACGTCCCAAGGCGTCATCAATCAGTTTTCCGTTTTTTGTAAGGTTCTGCAGCATAATTAGCTGATAACTTTCGTCGGGCATTTTGGGGTTGTTCAAGCACCACGAATCGCCGGAAAGTGAGCCATAAAAAGTAATGCCAATATTTTCGGCAGCAGTATATTTTATAGTAAGAATGGTGTGCTGTTCGGTGTATTCAATTTTTTCGATTTGAATATTTGCAGCCACTTTGCTGTACACCGGTTTATGGTCGGTATAAACCGATTGGCTAAAACTTAAATAGCTTAATGCAAAAAGAAGTATCGAAAAAGTAAAAATTCTGCCATTCATAGCTTGTTCATTTAGGTAGAATTTTACAATTAGTATACCGGAGCTTCTTTTTTAATTGAAAATGTTGAAATAATACCTTGCCTGTAAAGTTAGGCATAACGAAAAAAATGTATAGTTTTCAATTTGACATTAAAAAAACTAACGAACAAACAAATGAACGTTAGTTTTAATCGGCAGACAGTTTTAGATGCTTATTCTAAAAACACTATTTATGAAAAAACTTTTTTTGTGTTCGTAAAATCTATTAAATTTATTGTAATTCAATAACTTAAATTATCATCTATTTGCTTTTATCTTTTTTAAGGTCGAAATATACGCTTAATTCAAGCACGTATTGAATACTTACTTCCGGGTTTTCAATGCCCGAAAACGAATCGAAATCGCTTGGGTTTTTACCTTCAAAATAAAAAGTAGTAGTTTTTCGAGCTTTAATTTTTGTCAATCTATCGTTGTACGAGTCGTAAATTTGTGCGGTTTCAGCAGGGGTGTAGTGGTTATACTGAACTTTAGGGCTTATGGCATAAAAGTTTTCGCTTACAATTCGGTATTTACTTGGCAAACCGTCGGGGAAACCTTTCGAATACAAGGTTTTACGTTCGTTTACCAAATTAATGGCGGTATTAAATAGTTCGGTATGCGATTTTTCACTTTCCGAATCGAAATAATCGGCTTTCACCAAATCGAAAATACCATTTTCGGCTGCCAGCGCAATAATTTTTTCAATAAGTTCGGG
>JAIFNC010000285.1 GCA_020047935.1 Bacteroidota bacterium | reverse complement strand
TTGCATAATAAAAATTTTCGACCGGCGAATTGGTATTTACAGGCACAATGGTATCGCCGCCTAAAATTGAAATTCCTTGCTGCCTGATGCTCAAATTTTGAATGATTGGAAAGGGCAAAAAATGCGAAGCCAAACAATAAATATAATTGGCTTGTTTGGTTTTAAATTTAGCTACTGCTTTTTCACCGGTTCGTTCTACAACGGCATTGCTAACCAATTCCCAATTCATTAAATTAGTTTCGCCTTTAGCCAAGCTTTCGGCAAGAGCATCGGCCGATTCGCGCCCCGAAATAAGGTAGTACAAATCGTCGTCAGAATATCCTTTGGCACCTTTTAAGCTATTTTGCAATTTTTCGTAAAAATCCGGTATTTTTATTCGGTACAAAAAATATTTTCCGGGTTCAGAAAGGCCTTTAAAATAAAATTCCACATCAAACTCTTTCTCAGCCGCACCAACAAAATCTTTTTTGAATTCTTGAGCCATAAAATAAACAAAGGTATTGTTTATATTTCCACCAATATAAGAAAGTTGAGCATATTCGCGTTTCGATAGCTCTTCATTCAGCAATACAAAATTGAAGGTATGCAAACTCATTACTACTTCTTCTTTATTAAATGCCGCTATAGGTATAGTTAACACGGCAGTTAGCGCTGGTCTTGAGGCAATTCAACGTATTCTTGTTTGCATGCTGAAATTACTGATAATACAGTAAAAAAAACGAGTATTTTGATTTTCATAAATTAATTAATGTTAATTAGACCGGATCAATTCATTTACTTTTTTCTTTGCTTCTTTTGAAACCAAATTGAAGGTAAATAAATCGAGCCGAACAGTGGCACCCAGCATGGAGTACGATTGATATAGCGGTATTTCGTTGAACCGATCAATAGTTCCCAAGTTTGAAGTAACATAGGTTTCCAACGAAATTGAATGGTATTTTAAGCCTATTCCGGAATTAAATTTAACCGATAAATTTTTAAACGATGAAACTTCGTTTTCTATATACGAATTGCGCAAGTTACGACCTTGTTGGTATGTTTCGCTAGGTTCGAGCGACAAAAGTGCTAATGCCCCAACGCCGACAAACACATATGGACGAACTAATTTGGCCGGCAAAAAAGTATAGCCCACATCTACCGTATTGCTTAAAAACCAATAAGTAAAAAGCATGGAATTGTAGCCCAATTTTTCTTCTTCAAAAGCCGAAATATAGGTTAGCGCATCCACCGAATTTTCGTAAGTAACCTTGCTTCGAGCATAAAATCCTTGCATATCGAACCTTACAAAATAGTTTTGCTTTGCTGTATAAATTGCATATGCCGAGCCGGTTAACTTAAAACCTTCTTCGGGTTCAAAGCCGGTTACGTTTATTATTTCATTTTGAAGGTTCGAAAAATAAAATTCCAATTCCAAATCGTCGTTAGACTGAATTGCAAGATTTGACCCGCCAACGCCGGCACCCAAATGCAAAAATTGCGGGAAAACTGTAAGCGAAAAAACCATAAAAAAAGCAACAGGTAATAACTTTTTCATACATTTAAGATATTAAAATCAACATAATTTATTTTAAGGCAATTGTTAACCTTAAAAATTCACTTTAAATTTGATCAGTTTACTAATTTATAAATTTAATGGATACAATATACACCTTATTTTCTAAATAATAAAAAAAGGATGGAAAATTTTGCAAATTATTTATTTACTTTTCTACGTAAAAAGAAATAAAAAGACTAGATTTATATTAATATTAAGCGTACTGAAATATCAATTGATACATTGATAAATATCAACGGTTTTTAAACCATTGTTTGCAAATAAATAGCGTAATTTGGAATCGTAAATAAAATAAACACACTACAATGAAATTACCGGAATCATACCACAACAAAACCACTTACTTTGGTGTTTTTTTAGCGCTTATATCTTTAACTATATTTTTCTTATTACTCATTTTATCGTTGCTAACTAATTTCGGAGGTGCTTATTCCGGTTTATTTACCTATATGATTTCGCCATTATTCATTATTTTAGGTCTGGCGCTTATACCTATAGGTATGCATTTTAAAAGAAAACGAAAAATACAATCGGGCGAAACCGACGAAATATGGCCGGTTTGGAACTTAAATAAACCACAGCACCGAAATGCTTTTCTAATCTTTTCAATTGGTTCAATTGTATTTTTAACACTTTCAATTATAGGTAGTTTTCAGGCTTACCATTATTCCGAATCGAATGAGTTTTGCGGTTTAATGTGCCACCAAGTAATGGCGCCGGAATATATTTCGTACAGCAATTCGGCTCATGCTCGGGTTGCTTGCGTTGAATGCCATGTTGGCGAAGGTGCCGATTGGTTCGTAAAAGCCAAAATTTCCGGTTTGTACCAGGTATATGCTTATACATTGAATATTTATCCGCGTCCTATTCAAACTCCTATAGAAAATTTACGACCTGCACAAGAAACTTGTGCACGTTGCCACTGGCCCGAGAAGTTTTATTCGGATGCACTTAAAAAATTTAAACACTACTTAGCCGACGAAAACAATACCGAATGGTCGATAGATATGAACCTTAAAGTTGGCTCTGACCACAGCGCCAAAGGTTTAGAAAACGGTATACATTGGCACATAAACCCCAATATTGCCATTGACTATGTACATACCGACCGAATTCGCGAAAGTATTCCGTGGGTACGTAAAATTAATAAAGAAACCGGCGATACTACCATTTTCGAATTTGCCGACGAAATGCCCGACGCAGCAGAATTTTCGAAACTTAAATCGCGCCGCATGGACTGTATGGACTGCCACAACCGTCCATCGCACCAATACAATTTACCGCAAAATTTTGTAGACAATGCAATAATTTCAGGAAAAATAGCCTCCGATTTGCCACAATTTAAAGCTACAGCAATGGCATTGTTAAACGCTAAATTCGAAACCACCATTCAAGCTATGGATTCGATTAAAAGCGGAATAACTTCATTTTACGAAACCAACTACACCGACCTGTATAGCACTCGCAAAGCCGATATTGATAATGCGATACTTGCCGTTCAGAATGGGTATAAAATAAATATTTTTCCTGAAATGAAAGCAAGCTGGGATGCCTACGTAAACCATCTGGGGCATAAATCATACAAAGGTTGCTTCCGTTGCCACGACGGACAGCACACCAGCAAGGAAGGCAAAACTATTTCGAACGATTGCACGCTTTGCCACGTAATTTTGGCACAAGGTTCAAAAGATAATAAGGCTTTTGCACAATTCGGACAAGGTTTGGAATTCCAGCATCCGGTTGATATTGACGGAATGGAAAAAGAAGGCAGATGTTATGATTGCCACCGAAATTTGTATCAATAAAATTCGAGTTTAGAAATTTATTTTCAACATAAAAACAAAAAAATGTCAAGTTTTACAGCTTGGCATTTTTTATTTAATTTTACAATGAGTTTCCTGCAATTTTTTCATTTTATATTGAATTACGAAAAACCTTTGCATATATAGTTTCAATTGCAATTTCTTTTTCTAATTTTGTTCACTATTTAAATTAAACATGATTAGTTATTTACAAGTTGAAAACCTAACCAAATCGTTCGGCGACCTTGTGTTGTTCGAAAACTTGTCGTTTGCCATAGGTAAAGACACCAAAACAGCACTTATTGCCCGCAACGGAACCGGAAAATCGACCTTATTGAACATAATTTGCGGGTTAGATTCAGCCGATTCGGGTCAAGTTACCATGCGCAACGGCATTCGATTAGGTTACTTGCTGCAAGAGCCCGATTTGGGAACCGGAAAAACAGTATACGATTATGTATATGGCAGTTATCCGCTTTTAACCGAAGCGATAAAAAATTATAAAATAGCGCTCGAAAGCCACGATGCTACCAAAATGCAACATGCAGGCGAGCAAATGGATGCGCTTAATGCTTGGGATTATGAAGTGAGCGTAAAGTTGTATCTTTCGGTTTTGGGAATCGATTTTTTAGATGCCGACGTTTCGACCCTTTCGGGTGGCGAAAAAAAACGTGCCGCTTTGGCTGCTTTATTACTGCAACAACCCGATGTAATGATTTTGGACGAACCTACCAACCATTTGGATACAAGTATGATAGAATGGTTGGAAGATTATTTGCAAAAAACACGGAGTACCTTGCTTATGGTTACGCACGACCGATTTTTCTTAGACCGTGTATGTACCGATATTATTGAAATGGCGGACAAAACAAGCTACCCGTACAAAGGCAATTACACGTATTATTTAGAAAAACGAGCCGAACGATTGGAAATATTAAACGCTTCGTTGGATAAAGCGCAAAACCTGTTCAAAACCGAACAAGAATGGATGCGCCGAATGCCGCAAGCACGAGGTACAAAAGCCAAATACCGAATGGATAATTTTGGCAAACTGACCGATTTTTTAAATTCGAAATCGACCGAAAAACAAGTAGATATAAATGTGTCGCAAGCCCGAATAGGAAAGAAAATTCTGGATATTGAAGGCTTATCGAAACGATTTGAAAACAAGCTTTTGATTGATAATTTCACCTATAAATTTGCACGAGGCGACAAATTTGGCATTGTAGGTCCGAACGGTTGCGGAAAATCGACTTTTTTGAACTTATTATGCGAACAGTTGCTGCCCGACAGTGGCGTAATTGATAAAGGGCAAACCATAGTTTACGGTTATTATAACCAAAAAGGCATTGAATTCGACAATTCGAAACGAGTTATTGACGTAATTAAAGACATTGCAGAAATTGTAACCTTGGGCAACGGCAAAACCGTGTCGGCAAGCAAGTTTTTGGAAACTTTTTTGTTTACCGGCGACATGCAATACAACTTAGTCGAAAAACTCAGCGGCGGCGAACGCAGAAGATTATATTTAATGACCATTTTAATGCGAAGCCCTAACTTTTTAATTCTCGATGAGCCTACCAACGACTTGGATATAATGACTTTAAATGTATTGGAAGACTATTTGAACAGTTTTTCGGGAATTCTGTTGGTAGTATCGCACGACCGCTACTTTCTGGATAAAGTAACCGACCGCTTGTTTGTTTTTGAAGGAAATGGCAAGATAAAAGAATTTCCGGACAAGTATTCATACTATTTGGAATACAAAAAAGTGTTGGAAAGCGAGGAAGCTCAAGCGATAGCAAACAAAGCCAAAGCAATAAAGCAAGCCCAAACCCAACCAAAACCCGAAGCAAAAGCCAACAAGCTTAC
>JAIFNC010000064.1 GCA_020047935.1 Bacteroidota bacterium | reverse complement strand
CATATTTGGAAGTTCACCGCCCGCATCAACGGCGGTGGGGTTCGACAGGGCGAAGCCCGCAATCGGCAACTGCATATATTTGCGAAACGTTAGCTACAATTAAATAGAAAAATTATGAACAGATTAAAATTAGTTTTAGTGATTTTGATACTTTTAAGTATCAATTCCTGCAAAAAAGACCCGATTGAAAACAAAGAAGGGACTTTAAGAGAAATAGCCGAACAAAATAATTTATTTTATATCGGCTCAATTTATTTGAACAACATTGCAGTAAACAGCAGTGATAAAGAAGATTACAAAAGAGTTCTCGGCGAAGAATTTAATTACTTGCAATGTGAATGGGATATGAGTATGGAAGCTGTGTGGACAGCAAGAAACGAATATAATTTTAAATGGTGCGACAACGCCGCCGATTTTGCAATTGCACATAATATGAAACTGCGTGGCGCACATTTAATTTGGCACGGAAGTTTACCCGAATGGGATATTGCAGCATTATCAAATGCTGAATTTGAAATAGCAGTTAAAGAATATTTCGATACTTTGATGACTCATTTTATGGTGAAATATCCCGGTCTTATTACTGAGTGGAATGTGGTAAACGAAATAATTGACCATGACGGAACTATTAATATAGATGAAACAAGATTTAGACCTTCTATTTTTTTAGAAAAAATGGGAACTGATTTTGTTAAAAAAGCATTCACTTGGGCGCACGAAATAGACCCAAATGCAAAATTATATATTTGCGACTACGGTTTTCTTGGAATTGAAACCGATGATAAAGGCAAAGCAGATTTATTGTATAACCTTGTAACAGAACTTTTAAACGATAACGTGCCAATTCACGGAGTTGCAGAACAATGCCATTTAGATATAGACCCTGATATGGGAGGAGCAAATCAAGATATGAACTATTATTCAACAACAATGGACAGATTTGGAAATCTTGGTTTGGATTTTCAAATTACAGAATGCACCATTGCAATTAAAAACGGTGTAGGTAGTTTAGACGAAAGATTAAAAAAACAGGCAGATATTTTGACCGATATTATTGGAGTTTGTAAAACAAAATCTTACTTTACAGGTTTTTCATTTTGGGGTTTTGTTGATACTCATACTTTTTATGATGAAAATGAATATCCTGTATTATTTGATAAAAATTATGACCCAAAACCATCATATTTTTCTACATATAACGCATTGAAATATAATTAAATGTAGCTAACATATAATATACGATAATTGCCTGCTTCGGTGGGTAATTGAAACAGAAGTGCATTTTTTTTACGAAAGTGCAAAATTTGAAACAAAAGTGCTATTAATCAGGCAACTACGTATATTATTTTTCGTTACCTGCTATGTTACACACTGCTACAACATGTGCGATGTAGATTAATAACGAATTCGCTTTTATAAATTTGAATACTCACTAATAATATCAAGAAACAATAAAACTATCTGAAATGAAACGAAAAAAAGAATTGACTCAGCAAAATACATCGCATAGGGCACTTAAGCATCTTTCTTTATCATTAATAATAATTTTCAGTTTTTTCAATTATGGTTGTGATAAAGAAGAAGATCCTGACCATTACTATGTCAAGTATAAAATTGAAAGTTCTAATATTGATATAAATAACAAACTAAATGTTTCATTTAAAACGGAGAACGATAAGGACATATCCTCTATTATTATGAATCAAAATAGAAATTGGGAAATGATAATAGGCCCTGTGACAAGCGGTTTTGAGGCAACACTTATGGTGTGGAATGATAAAAGTGAACTTAATAATTTACAACTAATTGGTGAGATTCATATAAGTAAAAATGATAGTCCCTTTTCTATAAAAGCAATTAGATCAATAAATAATAACCTGAATTATTCTATCAATGGATTCACTCTAGTTTATATGATTGAATAATTGATTTATAAAAATACAAACACAGCAGGTAACACGCAATATAACCAATGGCGGGCGCAGTGGTAGCTTGAAAGTGTCTGCCCCGCACCAAGTTTTGTAACGGTTGACAGGGATGTCGCCCGCAATCCGCCACTGGTCATATTGCCACCGTGTGCCGTGAATCAATCCAACGGCTTTAAACTAACGGATTGAATGCTTTACAAGAGATGGAAGACTTTAAGGGGCAATATTGAAACTGCAGAGAACAAGCGCAACTGTTCGGCTGAGTTAGTATAGCCACAACTTAAAGGTGGTCTTCCGACGAAGGTTTTCGGGAACTGTTGTTAACTATTCTCATGAGCCTAAGCTCATAAACAGCAACGTGCTGCATTTGTGGAAACACTATTGTGGTGAACGACGTTTAAGCAAGAAGAGCCGTATGAACTGCCTCACGACCGCAGGGCGTAATCGAGAGGTTCACGTACGGTTCTGTGACAATGCAAGGGTGAAATCCCCTAGCATGACTCGACTAGCAGCAAGATCAAGAAATATAAAACCCGTAACATAGGCATAAAAAAATGATTAGTAAAAAGGCCATTTATTTGTTTATAACTTTTCTTACATTTTCGAGTGTGGTAAATTCTCAAATTGTAATTCGAGATAGTGTTTTTACAACAACGCTTGACATAGTTGGGGCTTCATGGGATAATGCCATTATTAAAAACTGCACCTTCAAAAATACCATTTTGAGCGATGGACTCCGAATAGCCAATGCCAATTTTGTTACTATTGACAGTTGCCAATTTTATAATATTCAAGGGAATGGAATTCGCTTACATTCATCGGGGACTTCGGATGGTGTAATTATTAAAAATTGCAGCTTTGATTCAATATACGGAAATGGAATTTTATCAGCCGAGCAACATACCAATACACAAATTGTTAATAATAAGTTTAATTGGATAGGACTTGATACCGAGAGCGAATTGCGAGGGGCACCGCATCATGGTATTTATTTTATTGGTAACGATTTTTTGATTTCAGGAAACCGTATTTGTAATATTTATAATAATAATGGTAATTGTGTTAGTGTTCGTTCCAACGGTATTGTGCGAAATAATGTATTGTCGGATGCAACAAAAAATGGAATTAGCTATTTTTCCGATCACCCTAACGTGGGTAATTCGCTTTTAATAGAAAACAATATTGTGTACAATTGTCAGCGTGGAGTATCGGTTGCAAACGGTGGAAAATCTTATGTCGACTCAACCATTATTCGATTTAATACGCTTATTACTAATAATTACATGAGCGTATCCATTGGTTCAGGATTAGCGATGATAAATGAAATATATGGAAATGTTCTAATCCGTAAAGATGGCAGTACGATATACATTTGGGCAGAAAGTCAGTTCGATTCTACAAAAAATGTATTGTCAAACACCGATGTTGGCTTTGTTGATTTTCTAAAGCACGATTACCATATTACAAGTACATCTATTGCTTACCGATTTGCAACCGGTCTGACAGATTATCCTTCACATGATTTTGAAAACGACATCAGAGAATTGTTAAGGCTCGATGCCGGGGCTGATCAATTAGTAGCTGCTACAGCAATTCAGAATATCGATTTGCCCGATATTATAATTTATCCTAACCCTACTAATACTGAAATTAATATTGTTCTGCCCCAATCTGAAAACACGCGAATCGAAATTTCAAATATGCTTGGTATTGTATTGATAATTAGAAACAATGAGGATAAAATTGACATTTCAGGTTTGACAAAAGGAATTTATTTCATTTGGGTAAGGCAAGGGCAAAGAACTTTTTTAAAAAAACTAATAAAAGAGTAGCCGGAATATTCATACGCTACACTTCGTTCCGGAAAAGTGCTGTTGGTTGCCCGGCAACCACCTTGCCACTTACTAATCGTTATTCCCATTTGCAGAGAAAGCTGCGCTGTTCGGGAACTACCCCGTGTATAAGGAATTTACACCCTCCGAAACCGGTTTCAACGAAAAAAGGAAGCTAAAAAATGTACGTACCCTCTGCTTGTTTTCTTAAATAAATGTGCATATTTGCATTTTAAAACGAGCTTTCCGTTACAGCGCCTTGTAAAATGCCCCCAAAAACAAACGAACATAGAAAAATGAAATATAACAACATACGCGAAGAAGAACTTAAAAATAAGGTAGCTGCCGATTGGTTTAAAACTTTCGACAACACCGAAATAATTGGAAATATCGATTTTACGGTGTTCCCGAAACATGCCGATATTTTTGACCGAGTGCCGCTGCTTTGGGCCGAAGCCAAAACCGGCGATTTCGATTTGGCTGCCATGTTTGTTCAGCTTGTTTTAACCATTGGCAAAGCGCGTACGTTCGACAAAACCTTGCCGCCGGCGTTTTTGGGTGCGTTCGACTTCAAAAAAATTGCTTTCGTTTCGTACATTAGCGTGCAGGATATTTTTTACATGAACGATTTTAATTGGAACGTAGCACCGAGCAACCACGAAACCAAAGAGTTTAAGCTAATTAAGGATAGAATTGAAAAAACGCTTCGTGAAAACGCTTTTGTTTACGATTTTGTAAAAGACGGAACGGAAATTAAACATTTTATTGCCAACAACATTGCCCATGCAACCGAAGTAAGCCGAATAAAAATTGAAAAGTTAATCTTTGCGACAGCGATTTCTACTTAGCCGATTTGTTTGTGGACGATAAAGATACGATTGAAATTATCGACGATACCACGATTTGCGAAAAACTATTTATTTATTTTGAAAGAGGACAATACATAATACCAAGAGAATATTTGAAATCAATATTTGATGCAGGTATTAAAATAAAAAATAAGGAAGCGTATCAGAATTTTTGGAAACGATACAAACGCCCGCCCATTGAAGATTTTCAGGATTATATTATTGAACGTCGCGATTTGCTGGTTCCACAAGATATTAGGGAGCGTAAAGGGGCTTTTTTTACACCGCGCATTTGGGTGGAACTTTCGCAAAAATACTTGACTAATTATTTGGGCAAAGATTGGCAAGATGAGTATTACATTTGGGATTGTGCCGCCGGTACCGGTAATTTGCTAACCGGTTTAACAAACAAATTCCATATTTTTGCAAGCACCCTCGACCAAGCCGATGTAAATGTAATGCACGAACGCATTGAGCACGGTGCAAACCTATTGAAAAGTAATGTGTTTCAGTTCGACTTTTTAAACGACGATTTTACAAAATTGCCGACCCAATTACAAGAAATTATTAACAATCCGGAAAAGCGGAAAAAATTGGTGGTTTATATTAATCCGCCGTATGC
>JAIFNC010000191.1 GCA_020047935.1 Bacteroidota bacterium | reverse complement strand
AAGGTCGATTATCCGCACCGAATTAAATTACGCCAAGCAAAGCTCGATATTATAAATGCCGCCATGAATTCCGATCCTGCAATTCGTATACAATATGCTGCAAAACAAGCAAATATAGCAAATGCATGGAAAAAATGGATTGGCGTAATTCGCGGTTTAAATCGTTTGGATGCCATAACAAAAAAGCAAGCTTTCGAAAACGAATTTACTTCTTGGGTAAACAAAAAGCCTAAAACCCAGAAAGAGTACGGGCATATTTTACCTCGATACAAGGAAATTTATACCGAATTTTCGAAATACAACTTAGCATCGGCATATTTTAGCGAAGCCGGTTTTTCGTTGGATGCAGTTCGGTTAGTTCAGAGTGTAGGCACTATTTTGGCTGCCGATATAACTACCGATGCCGGACAAAAACGTGTAAAACAGTCGATTAAAGGTTTTGAAAACTTCTTTAAAGATTTTCATTTTGAAACTGATAAAGCAATTTTTGCCAAAGTTACGCAAGAGTGGGTAAATAGCATGGATGCTGAATTTGTACCGCAAATTTTGCTCGATGCCAAAACTAAATACAACGGAAATATTGAACCATTTGTAAATGAGCTTTATGCAAATTCGAAAATTGTAAATAAAGCTGAATTGATGAAATTGCTGGAAAACTATACTGCCGAAAATGCCGAAATATTGGCAAATGACCCATTTGTAGCCTTGTACAACGATTATATCAGCTTGCACAACAATAAAATAATTGTTAAACTTACTTCATACCAAGAAGAATTACAGACGTTGGATCGCTTGTATATGCGTGCGCAAATGGAAATGCAACCGAAGAAATTATTTTATCCCGATGCAAATTTCACTTTAAGAATAACTTACGGAAAAGTGGACGATTACAAACCCCGCGATGCGGTAAGTTACCAACATTTTTCGACGTTGAGCGGAATAATTGAAAAAGATAATCCGGAAATTTATGATTACCGAGTGCCTGCTCGCTTAAAAGAACTTTACGAAACAAAAGATTTTGGCGAATATGCCGAAAATGGCGATGTACCTGTATGTTTTATAGCTAGCAACCATACTTCGGGCGGAAATTCGGGTAGCCCGGTGCTAAATGCCGAAGGACAGTTGATAGGAGTAAACTTCGACCGCAATTGGGAAGGCACCATGAGCGATATGATGTACGACCCGAGCCAATGTCGCAACATTAGCCTCGATATTCGTTATGCGCTGTTTATTGTCGATAAATTTGCCAGAGCTCGTTGGCTTATCGACGAAATGCAAATAATTAAATAGCAAGTTTGCCACGAATTCACGAATTTATTAATGTCTGAATCTATCGATTTTAATTCTTTGAAAAATGACTTGCTAATTTGAAATGATAAAACAAAAGCCCGAAATTTTTCGGGCTTTTTTATTATCTAAAATCTATTGTCTCAAGGCTAATATCTCGAATCTAACTACGAATTAATCATCATAGGCATCAAAAGCATCAAAATATCTTCGTGCTCTTTTTCTTTGTCAACCGGGAAAAGTAAGCCTGCACGAGAAGGTTCCGACATTTCCAACATAACATCGGTAGCTGAAAGGTTGCTTAAAATTTCGATTAAGAAGCTCGATTTAAAACCAATTTCAATGTTCTCGCCATCAAATTGACAGTTCAAACGTTCGTAAGCCGAAATCGAGAAGTCGATATCTTGAGCAGAAATGGTTAGCATGGTATCTTCAATTTGCAATTTAACCAAATTGCTTGCCTGGTTCGAAAATACCGAAACACGGCGCAACGTGTTGTAAAAATCGGCACGGTCGATAACCATTTTATTCGGGTTATTCTGCGGTATAACCGACTGATAAGCAGGGTAAGTACCTTCAACTAAACGGCAAATTAAAATATAACCTGCCATGCGGAAAATTGCATTTTTCTCATCGAATTGAACAATAAGGCTGCCATAATCTTTTGCAAGTAAGTTCTTAAGCAAACCGGCAGGTTTTTTAGGCAAAATGAACGAAGCTGCAGCTGCATTTTCAATGTCGGTTCTGCGGTAACGTACCAATTTGTGCGCATCGGAAGCTACAAAGGTAATCGTGTTTTCTTCCATCTGAACAAAAATACCGTTCATTACAGGGCGCAATTCATCGTCGGCTGTGGCAAACAAGGTGCGGTTGATACCGGTTAATAAAATTTCGGCGCTAAATTCTGCAGTTGTTGCTGTTTCTTTAATTTCAGGTACTTGCGGAAAATCGTCGGCATCTTGTCCCATTACGCTAAATTTACCGTTTTCCGAGAAAATTTCAATTACATAGGTTTCGTTGTTCACATCGAAAGTTAGTGGTTGCTCAGGGAATTCTTTTAACGTATCTGTCAAAATTTTAGCCGGAACTGCCATTTTACCGCTACCGTCTACGTTGTCCAATTCAATTTTGGTCGAAATGGTCGATTCTAAATCGGATCCGGTAATGGTTAGGATGTTACCTTGCAAATCGAATAAAAAATTGTCGAGAATTGGCAGCGTATTTTTACTGCTGATAACTCGTGCTACGGCTTGTAATTTACCTAATAGTTCGGTACTTGAAGCTACAAATTTCATTATCGTATGTATTATTTAATTTTAAAATTCTTTCGAAATCGAACTGCAAAGGTGCAAAATTTTATCGTAAAAACCACATTTTAATTTGAAATTTTCTTTACCAAATAAAAATAAATTATAAAAAATCGGGTCTTCTCTTAAGAAATTTTTGAAGTTCTATGTTGCTGATTAATAATGGTGTATCATGCGATGATGAGATGATAAGCGACGTATCGGCATTAAAATAATACGAGCCTAAGGTGTCTATTTGCATGTATTTAAACACCGAAACGGTTATGTTTTCGCCGGTTTCGTAATTTACTTTTACATCGGCAATTTTTGGGTTGGTCAAAATATCGTATGAGTCGAAATACAGCCCGGAATACCGAACTGTTTTGAAACTTTCGAAAATCTGCTGTACTTGCAATTGCGAAGCTTGAGCCGACGCATTTTTCCATGCGGCAATCCATTTGCTGCCGTCTTTTTTTACAGCAAAAGGCTCTTCGTTGGTCTGAAACCAATCGTAATTTATATCGGCAACTTCTTTTATCGGAAAAACAAACGGTTCGCGGTACCACGAATCGCGTGTATGAAAATACACTCCAAACGAACGGTCGTAGCCTTTTACAGTTACTACGAAGGGTTGCGACGAATTTTCGCGCATCATATATACGCCCGTTCCGCCAAAAGCTTCTTCGCCAATATAATAGCTTTGTTTCTTGTAAATTCCGCTATAAACTTTAACTAAAACGCCATCGCTTTTTAGCTTTTTTGCCACCGTTTCGCTTTCGGCTTCCGGAACTATTTCGCTGTAATCGAAATTCTGTATAAAGTATAAAACATCGGAAAATAAGTGGTCTTTTACAGGATACGATTCGTTTATTAGCCACGCACCATTCACTTTAGTAAAAACGGTTTTCTTTTCGTTCGAATGAATAAACTGAACCTCCGTAATTTCTACCTTTGGATTCGTAGCAAATGCTTTTTCGTAGCTCTTCTGATAACTTCTATATATAAAATAAGAAATTGTTGGCAATAATACGATTGTAATACCTATTGTCCATAACAAGCGGGTTGTACGCTGTGCGTTTGTAAGCTTAACCCACTTTAAAAATTGGCGCAAAACCCATTTATCTATTCCAAACATGTTACCATTTTTTTATAGCCCAAATTTATCAAAAATCTTTTAATTACGAATCATTTTTTCAGCTTTGCTTTCAAAAAAAATAAATATTGAAATTTAATTTGTAATTTGGCATGTCGAAAAATTTAGTTGTAAAACTTAAAATTGATAGGTTTTTATGCTGAAAATTAATTGTTTATTGTTTTCAATGGTTGTAATTTAGTACAATTAAATTTTCAGCATTCAAGGCTTTTCGTTTATTCGAATTAAGTACAAATATATAGAATATTTGTTTTACATAAAATGGATAACAATGAAAAACGTTTTAATTATTTTGGTGTTTTTTATAAGCTATAATTTAGTAGCTCAAAATATTAGCGGTTTTGTATTTGCCGATATAAATGCAAACGGTAATTTGGATAAGCGCGAAGCCGGAATTGCTAATATTTCGGTTTCCAACGGCGAGCAGGTAGTTAAAACCGATGCAAAAGGTTATTATTCGCTGCCGACAAATGATGCCAACTTTGTTTTTATTGCTAAACCTTCCGAATATGCGTTTGTTTTGGATTCAGACGGTAATCGAATATTCTATGGCAAAGTGCAAACAAACGTACAACTCAATTTTCCACTTTTACCTTCACAAAAAAAAGAAAACCTGCATTTGCTGGTTATTGGCGACCCGCAAGTGTATGATACCTTGCAAATAAGTTATTTTGAGCGCGAATTAAATTCCATAAATCCGGCAACTTACGATTTGGCAACCGTTTTATACCGTACCCGGCAATCACGATATTAATTTCGATGCCACAACCGATAAGGTTTCGGGCAAAACCTACACCGAAGTATTTGGACCCGAATATTATTCATTTTCAGAAGGAAACGTGCATTTTGTGCTGCTTGATAATATCGATTTTCCGGTGAAAAACGAAGCAGGAAGAAATACCTATTTGGGTAGAATTGGAAAAAAACAACTTGCGTGGCTCGAAAACGACTTAAAATTTGTTCCTGACGATTATACTGTGGTGGCAGCCATGCATATACCTATTTCGAGTACGAGTGGCTATTACGCTCAAAATAAATTGCAAGATTCAACCGAATTGCTTAACGTATTAAGCAAACGACATGAAGCACTGATTGTTACCGGGCATACGCATACGTTTGAGCAATATTTTTACAAAGCAAATAATCGCGAAATTAGGCTTGCCATTGCCGGTGCTGCTTGCGGAAGTTGGTGGCGCGGCGAGTTGGGTTCTTTTGGTGTGCCTGAGGCCATTTGTACCGATGGCTCCGTGAAAGGCTACCAAATTTATAATTTCGATAAAAAAAGCTATTCGTTTACCTATTTTCCATTTTTTTACGATGCAAATTATCAGTTTGAATTGGAGTTTGAAAATGAAAACGAATTGAAGCCGGGCAGCGAGATTTATGTAAATGTATTTAACGGTAATAAGCACACAAAAGTTGAAATTTTATTGAATAACCAACTGTCATTAACTGCCGAACAAGTTACAACCACGTCGGTACGAGCGCGAAAAAATTTCGACCAAGCCTGGAATAACTGGGATTGGCTGAGCGAAACGCCTGCCGAACATTTTTGGAAAGTTGTATTGCCGGCCGATTGCACAGCCTC
>JAIFNC010000119.1 GCA_020047935.1 Bacteroidota bacterium | reverse complement strand
TTATGGTAAAAGTGCCTGAAGGAATAAGTACCATGTTTTGGGGCAGGTTGAGCTTTTGATTGCTTTGCGCAAAAATGCCGGTACACAATAAAGCAACAGCTACGAAAATAATGAGTTTGTTCATAGGTTCACGTTTTGTAAGTACATTTCAATTTATAAGCACGAATAAAGCCCAATTTTAAAAACCTTTTATCAATTTGATATGTTTTTTTTTTACAAAATTATGAATAATGTTTATATAAAACATTGAAAAACTAAATATTATAACCTTAAGCCACAATTTAATAAAGCGTTGTCGCGCTGCAACAAAAGAAGTAGGCTATGGTGCATCTTTCTACCAAACCACAGTCGCGCTGCGACAAATAATGGTGCTTAAATACCATTAAATTAAACGGTTCGGATTCTTATTTTGTGTATGGTAATGGTTGTATATTTTCCAAAAAGCTCTTTTTCTTTATCGGTAAGAAGTTTAAGCAAAATATCAATTATTAAATCGGTTTCCGAATAATTGTAACGTAAAAAAATAACCCCTAAATTTTCTACTTTGTGGGCAAAAACCCATTCGCCAAAATCTTTGTCTTCGGTAAGAATTATTTTCTTTAAACTTTTTGCTAACTCAATCACTTCTTCATCCTTGATTCCGCTATAGTTTTCGCTAACCGAATCGGTTTCAATTCCGCTATTGCGGAGTGCTTTTATAATTTTAAAATCAATATTTTCGTCGGCTAAAATCTTGATACTTTGCCTAAATTTAGAGTTTCTTCGTTTGCAATAACATCGGCAGCAAACTGCAAACATGCAAAAATATCAGTAGCTTCAAGTTTCGGATACATTTCTAAAAGTGTATTAAAACTAACTCCTTCGGCAAGTTTACGCAATATATTTTCTACCGTAATGCGTGTGCCTGCAATAACCGGTTTGCCCAACATAATGTTGTGGTTTACTGTAATACGATTTCCATAGGTTTGCATTTCTTCTGTTTTTGTACAAATTTACGATATATTTTATACCATACAAAACAATACGATTAAAATTGATGAGCAAGTAATTTCCTCAAATATCGGTCTGACCGCATGGAGCGATCTGACCGAAAAAAACCTGCACAGCACAATTGCACCGGCAGGCTTTTATCTGTTATCTGAAATCTGACTTCTGAAATCTATTCTAATTCATGGAACACCAAACCGCTGCGCAATTTAGGTTCGAACCAGGTGGTTTTTGGCGGCATAATGTTGCCCGAATCGGCAATATCAATCAATTGTTTCATCGACACGGGGAACAAGGCAAAAGCTACTTTCATTTCGCCGCTGTCAACACGTTTTTTAAGCTCGCCCAAACCGCGAATACCGCCAACAAAGTCAATACGGGTCGAACGGCGTAAGTCCATGATGTTCAACAAAGGTTCAAAAACGGTGTTCGATAAAATGGTAACGTCCAACACGCCAATCGGGTCGTTGTCGTTGTAGGTGCCGGTTTTTGCGGTTAGTTTGTACCAACGTCCGCCCATATACATACTGAATACGTGCAAACCTTCCGGATTGTAAATTTCGGTACCTTTATCTTCAACTACAAACGAGGTTTTTAGTTTCTCGATAAATTCTTGCTCTGTAGCACCGTTAAGGTCGGTAATTACACGGTTATAGTCGATAATGGTAAGTTGCGAAGCAGGGAAATTAACCGATAAAAAGAAGTTATATTCTTCTTGTCCGGTATGTTTCGGGTTTTTCGCTTTGCGCTCGTTGCCAACCAAACCGGCTGCTGCGGTACGGTGGTGTCCGTCGGCAACATATACAGCAGGAATTTCTTTGGCAAAAATTTCTTCAATACGCTTAATATAAGCCGGGTTCGAAATTACCCAAAAATGATGACCGAATCCGTCTTCGGAAACGAAATCATATACCGCTTTGGCTTTTACCGTTTCGGCAACCATTTTGTCAATTTCGGCGTGGTCGGGGTAAGCAAAAAATACCGGCTCGGCATTGAAGTTGGTGTAACGAACGTGGTTCATGCGGTCTTCCTCTTTGTCGGGGCGAGTAAGTTCGTGTTTTTTAATTACATTGTCCATGTAATCCTGAACACCCGAGCAACCAACCAAACCGTATTGGGTTTTGCCGTTCATGGTTTGCGCATATACATAATAATATGCATCGGCATCTTGCAATACAGCCCCCGAACTAATAAGTTTTTGCAAATTTTCTTTAGCTTTCAAATATACTTGTTCGCTGTGAGTATCAATACCTTCCGGCAAATCAATTTCGGGTTTGGTAACGTGCAAAAACGAAAACGGGTTATCTTTAGCTTCTTCGCGAGCTTCTTCAGAATTCAATACATCGTACGGACGTGATGCAACTTGGGCAATATTATCGGGTTTAGGACGGAATCCTTTGAATGGTTTTAATACAGACATGTTGGTAAATTGTGAATTTTGAATTATTGAATAGAAAACAGAATTCAGATAACAGATGTCAGATTTCAGATTTTAAAAATCAGATTTATGTCTTCTGTTTTCTGACATCTGAGTTCTGATATCTGTAATCTGACATCTGAGTTCTGATATCTGGATTTGGTTTGCAGCAGCTAAGCCCGAATTAACATTGGCTTCTTCGGTTTGTGCGCCCATTTTTTTAGGGGTTGCATAATAGCGAGCAGCATATTTTTCGGTAAGTTCGGCTTTGCAATCGGGTTCTACGTCGCTTAAGTATTTGAAATCGGCACGTTCGGCAAAAACTTTTTTCAAATCTTCTTCGTGAATAACCTCTTTGCGTGCGGTATTAACCAACACCGCATCTTTTGGCATACTCATAAGCAATTCGTAGTTAATGCTTTGTTTGGTTTGTGCATTGGCAGGAATATGCAACGAAACATATTGGCAAGTTTTGTACAATTCCTGAGCTGTTTCAAGCGGTGTAACACCATCTTTAAGCATGGCTTCTTTGGTTACAAACGGGTCGAAACCATATACTTTCATACCAAAACCTTTGGCAATTTCGGCAACGTATTTACCAACGTTTCCGTAAGCATGAATGCCTAAGGTTTTGCCGCGAAGTTCAAAACCTGAATTACCGTTAAAAGTGTTGCGAGCCATGTACACCATCATGCCCAAAGCCAATTCGGCAACGGCATTCGAGTTTTGTCCCGGGGTGTTCATAGCCACCACTTTGTGCTCGGTAGCAGCAGCAAGGTCAATATTATCGAAACCGGCACCGGCACGAACAATAATTTCCAATTTTTTAGCCACCTCAATAAGCGCTTTATCGGCAATGTCCGAACGAATAATAATTGCGTTTGCATCGGCAGCCGCATCCATAAATTCTTGTTGAGTTTTGTATTTCTCAATAATTGCAAACTCATGTCCGGCAGCAACCACAATATTTTTAATACCTTCAACCGCGCTTTTTGCAAACGGTTTGTCGGTAGCAAGCAATACTTTTTTCATTTTTTTTGAATTTGAAATTTAGACAATTTGAAAATGTGATAATTTGAAAATTAGTCAATCGGCAAATTTGCCAATTGACTAATTTGCTAATTTTCAAATTAATTAAGCTTTCATTTTTTCGAATTCCTGCATTACATCAACCAATGCCTGAACGCTTTCTTTAGGCAATGCATTGTAAGTAGAAGCACGGAATCCGCCAACGTTTCTGTGGCCTTTTAGACCAATCATACCGCGTTCTTCAACAAATTTCAAGAATTCTTTTTCCAAAGAAACAAATTCTTCGTTCATAACAAAACATATGTTCATTAGCGAACGGTCTTCGCCCTGAATAGTAGCTTTGAACAGTTTATTACGGTCTATTTCATTATACAGCAAGGTAGCTTTTTCAAGGTTTCTGCGGTACATTTCTTTTACGCCGCCTTCTTTTTTAATCCATTTAAGGGTTTGAAGTGCAGTGTACACCGGAATTACGGGCGGTGTGTTGAACATCGAACCTTCTTTGGTGTGAGTTAAATAGTTAAGCATCGTAGGGATTTTATGATTAACTTTACCCATAGCAGCTTCTTTAACAATAACGAAGGTAACGCCCGCAGGTGCTAAATTCTTTTGTGCACCGCCGTAAATAAGCACATATTTTTTAACATCTACCGGACGGCTCAAAATATCCGACGACATATCGGCAACCAACGGAATAGGGCAATCGATATCGCGATGAATTTCGGTACCGTAAATGGTATTATTGGTGGTAATATGCATGTAGTCGGCATCGGTCGGTATCGTAAAATTGGTAGGAATTTGCGAGAAATCGCCGGCAGGAGCATTTGCAATTTCAACCACTTCGCCAAACAATGTCGCTTCTTTCAGCGCTTTACCTGCCCAAACGCCGGTGTTTAAATAAACGGCTTTTTTGTTCATTAAATTGAAAGGAACCATGGCAAATTGCAAGCTTGCGCCACCGCCCAAGAAAATAACTCGGTAGCCTTCCGGAATATCCAACAACTCTTTGAACAAAGTTTCGGCTTCCAACATTACAGCATCGAATTCTTTGCTTCGGTGCGATACAGAAGCTAAAGAAATACCGGTTCCGGCAAAATCTTTTAAAGCGCTAATAGTTTCATCTATTGCTTCTTGCGGCAATATACATGGGCCTGCGTAAAAATTGTGAATTTTCATATCCTTATGGTTTTTGATATTTGGTTTTTGTGTAAACAATTTTGCTGCAAAGTTGCTAAAAAATAAGCATTTCGAAACGTTTTTCGACTATGATTTTTGTCAGTTATTGCACGTTTTTTTTACGTTGTTAATTTTCAATCGTTTAATTGATTTTACTTATGTTATTCTTTGAAATATAAAGTAACTACCGGCTAATAAATCAATTATATTGGCAAAATACTGTATAAAAGACTGTTCCGTATGATGTTGGTTTATTTTTTATTCAATATTAAATAAACTTAAATCATCACAAAATAATCTTAAACTAATATTTTTTTTCTGAAAAAGGATCAGGTTTTTATTCTTTCTGAAATCTTGACTCAATAAGTTATATTGCTCAAATTTGTTAGCATTTAAACCAAAAATTTTTTGTTTTTCCTTTTTATTAACCCGATTTGAATCATTCAATATTCGAAAAAGTCGTTCTTTTGCATTCAAAAGCAATCCGGTTTCTTGATTTGAATATTTAGCTAAAATCCATGAATCAATTTCTGAAACTGCAATTGCAAACGCAATTCTATTAATAAATTGATGTTCTAACCATTCCGATAGTTTTTTTACAATATTTTGGCGTACTATTTCAATATCAGCTAATTCGTTAATATCTATTGGTTCATTTACCTCAAAACCAACTTCCATTCTGGTATCGCTATCAATATGAATAACAATAAACCGTTCGTTTTCAAAATTATCAATAAAATCTGAAATCTTTTGTCTGTTTTTGCAATTATTTTTTACAATCGTCCAATTACTAAATTGCTCATTTCGCATTTGATAAAGCGTAGTTTCATCGTATTCAAATTCAGGTACTAAATACTGAATATCGCTTTTAGAAATATTTAATTTGCCTTTTAAAATGTTTGTTATTAGAGCGGCATCAGAGCGCCCTTCCACTATTAGACCTACCCTCATAATTTAAAAATTATTTGGTAAGCCACCTAAATATCCGCGCATCCACATTTCAGAAAGTTTTAAGTCTTTTTCCTTCGCTTCCGGCTTTAGTTTTAATCGTTCAACTTTTGTATTCCCCTCGTCTTCGCGTTTTACAATAAATAACCGTTGTCTGTCATCAAATAAATTAATGCCATCGAGAATTGCAGGGTTATGGGTAGTAATTAAAACTTGCTTATTGTGTTCGATTGCCAAATTTGCTATAATTTTCATTAAAGTTCTGCATAATTTTGGATTAAGTGAAGATTCAATATTGTCTATTGCAAAAAACTTTGGTGTTTTACGGCTAATTAATAATGCTAAATAGAAAAGAATGTTTAAAACGCCTTCATTTGAATTTTCAGCGGCAAAAATATTATTATTTTTTCGCATGTACTTATCTTTAAAATACAGAAAGGAAGAGCTACGACCTAATTTATGTCCCTTAAATTTTAAACTGTCAGTTTCATCAATCAATATTTCATCAAGCCATGAAATTAAATGATTATATTGTTTTAACTCTTCCCATTCTTTTTTGGAAAAATCGTGCAAAAGGATATCCAAACCTTCGCCATTTATTCCTAATGGAATTTCTTTGCTGTTATTTATAATTCCACGTAACGACTGTGTATTAATGTTGTAAATTAAAAACCTTGTCAAAAATTCGATTTTAATATTAAATCCCGCTAAACTTTTAAGCCGTTCGGCTATTGCATTCTTTAAATCTGATTCGAACAATTCCGCATTTTTAGTATTATCGTTATGTATATTCTTTACTTCAATTTCAATTATTTTTTTTATTTCATTACTTTCAACTCTTTTTAATATCTGTTTTTCAATACGTTCAACACTTTTATCATTCCACGCAGAGTATATATCATCTTTATCTATTGGATAAATTACTGCATCGATTATTTGGTTAGTTTCGGCTATTTCTGCCGATATTTCAATTTCATTCTTCTGTCTTTGTCCAATAAACGAACTCATTGTAAGCAAAGGTTTTGTAACCCTAACCCCTTTACTTGAAAGCCCATTAATATTCAAATTATGGTCTTTTGCTGCGCTTAAGGTTGCAATTGCTTCTAGTATATTGGTTTTACCACTGCCATTTTCGCCAATAAAAACATTAACATTCGATAAATCAATTGTTTCATTGGCTATAGATTTAAAATTGGATATTTTAAGCGTGTTTATCATTTTGTTTTGTTAGTTATTTTGAAAAATAATTTCAAAAATCGAATTAATTTCTGTGACTGCAAAATATTAATCAATTTATATCCGAAAGTATTGAGTTAAACACCGGCAGCTCAGTTTCCCAACGCTGCCGGGTATAATTTTACAAGCTTAATTCGTTTGCTATTCGTTTAATTTTTGCTTTTGCTTCGTCAATTTTTGCATTAAACTCGGTTGTTTGCTGCATTGGCAATTTCACCCCAAAATAGAATTTTATTTTGTAAATTGATTGGTTTTTCGGTTTTTGCAATCAAGTCGAATTCCTTTTGCACCTCGTAATCTTTAATTTTTACAATCTCGAAACCATCCATTTTTTTAGGCGGATTTTTTCGGAAATCTGTCATTATTTGCTTAATTTCCGAAGCACCTTGCATGCCGTGTTTTTCAACGTTTACAAGCCCTTCGTAATAAAAACCGTATTCTACGTAAATTTTTGCCAGCAGGTCGAGCGCCGAGGTATTTTTGCTTTTTGCCCAAGCCAACATTTCGGCAATTAATGCGCCCGACATAACGGCATCTTTATCGCGAATAAAATCGCCTGCCAAATAGCCGTAGCTTTCCTCGCCGC
>JAIFNC010000126.1 GCA_020047935.1 Bacteroidota bacterium | reverse complement strand
ATTTCAAACGTTTGCGCTTGCACTTTTATTTATTTTTACTTTTGAAGCGCGAATGTTTTAAATATTTTAATTATGAGAAATTTATGTACTCGAATGCGGCAGTTATTGCTTGCATGTTTGTTTATTGTGATATACTCATGTATTTCATACCCGGGTTATTCACAAACTAATTTTTTAAAAGCCAACGGAAAATACATAACCGACCAAAACGGCAACGAAATATTGTTGCGCGGAATGGGCTTGGGCGGTTGGATGTTGCAAGAAGGTTATATGTTGCAAACGGCTGATTTTGCAGGCCCACAGCATACAAATCATTTTACAGTTTCCGATTTAGATTCGCTTGCAAAATGGGGTTTTAACAGTATTCGTTTGCCGCTGCACTACGATTTATTTACTCCGCCTATTGAAAAAGAACCGGTACCGGGGCAAATTACTTGGTTGGAAACCGGCTTTACGATGGTCGATAATTTATTGGCACAATGCAAA
Source organism: Bacteroidota bacterium (assembly GCA_020047935.1). Classification (GTDB taxonomy): domain Bacteria; phylum Bacteroidota; class Bacteroidia; order Bacteroidales; family JAIFNC01; genus JAIFNC01. The sequence continues at coordinate 10,099 of JAIFNC010000126.1, read as the reverse complement.
CAACGAAAAATTTACCTCATTCTCGATTTGCACGCTACGCCGGGTGGGCAAGGAAAAGATGCAGCCATTAGCGATTACGATGCCACTAAACCTTCGCTCTGGGAAAGCGAAGCGAATAAGGCTAAAACCGTAGCGCTGTGGCAAAAACTTGCCGACCGTTACAAAAACGAAGAATACATTGGTGGCTACGACCTTATAAACGAGCCTAATTGGACATTGCCAAATAATTCCGACCTTAAAAACTTGTACACTCGTATTGTTCAGGCTATTAGAACAGTTGATAAAAACCACTTAATTTTCATTGAAGGAAATTGGTTCGCCAACGATTTTACCGGGCTTACTCCTCCTTTCGATACGAATATGGCATACAGTTTTCATAAATATTGGAGTTATAACGATGCCGGCAGTATTAAATTTGCTACCGACTTGCGCGACAAATATAATGTACCGATTTGGTTGGGTGAGAGCGGCGAAAACTCGAACGCATGGTTTGCCGAAGCCATTAAATTAATGGAAGATAATAAAATTGGTTGGGCTTGGTGGCCTTGGAAAAAAATTGATGCCATTGCCGGAACACTTTCGGTTAAGAAACCGGTCGGATACCAAAAAATGCTCGATTATTGGAAAGGAAATTCGACCACAAAACCCACAAAAACCGAAGCGGTTAACGCACTTAAAGAACTGACAGATAATTTATTGATTAAAAACTGTGTAATTCGCAACGATGTGCTCGATGCCATGTTTAGGCAAGTAAATTCCGACGAAACCAAACCTTTCAAAAAACATACAATTTCGTCCATAATTTACGCAACCGACTTCGACATGGGCAAGAATGGAATTGCGTATTTCGACCGCGATATAGCTACCTATCAGGTTTCAACCGGCACCTATACCGCATGGAACCGTGGTTGGGCGTACCGCAACGACGGAGTGGATATTGAACCTTGCGCCGATGTGCCGAATACCAACGGTTTTGCAGTCGGATTTACCGAAGTAGATGAATTTATGACTTATACCGTTGATATTACACAATCGGGCGGATTTAGTGCCGATATTCGATATGCAGCGGCTTCAGCCGGAGCTAAAATTCAGCTATTCAGCAATAACAGTCCGGTAACGGGTGAAATTGTGCTGCCAAGTACCGGTTCCTACAACACGTACCAAACCCTAACCATCAATAACTTGATTTTTTATAAAGGAGTTCAGCAGTTAAAAATTAAAATTTTGAGCAGCGGTGTAAACCTGAACTATTTCAAAATTTATAATCCGGTAACCATCGGCAACATTCAGGGCAAAGTAATTGAGGGTGCAACCAATGCCGAAGGAACTAAAATGCAGCTTTTCTTCAATAAAAAATTATGGAAGGATAAAACAATTTCGGCAAGCGATTTCAAAATTAAAGTAAATAATACCGAAATAGCTGTTCAAAGTGCCGAATACAGCACCGAATCGGAGTTTGCAATAACCTTATCTCCTCCGGCAAATTTTCGATATGGCGATGTAATACGGTTAGAAATAATTTGCCAAAAGCTTTTAGAATTCCCGGAACTATTGAGGCTGAAGATTTTAGCTTTAATAATGGTTTTTCGTTTGAAATTTGTACCGATGTGGGCGGAGGTAAAAATGCAGCTTACACCAATGCGGGCGATTATTTGGATTACAGAATACAAGTTACACAAGCGCAACAACTTATGTTCGAATTTAGGGTAGCAACAACTTTTACCAACAGTTCGTTTGATGTTATAAAGGTTAAAGATAATATTGAAACTACCATACAAACTGTAAATGTACCTAACACCGGCGGCTGGCAAAAGTGGGAAACCGTTAAAATTTTCAACGGACTCGATGTGGGCGATTATAGAACCAACCGGAAGTGCCGGAAATTACAATTTATCCGAACCCGGCAAAAGGCTTTGTAACTTGCCAATTACCTGAAACACCCAATAATTATGTATTTAAATTGATAAGCGTTTCAGGAAAAACCGTACAAACTACCACTGAAAATAATTTGACAGGTAATTTTGTTTTAACCACCGGAAATATGGAAAAAGGCATTTATTTTCTGCATATTTCAACCAAAAACTTTAATAAAGTGCAAAAACTTGTGATTGAATAATCTACTTTTTTATTGCATAAAGAATCCATATTATAAGTGCGCACCGGTAAAATTTTTATCTTTGCGCACTTAATTTTTTATAATTTTTTGTTTTGAAGAAAGAACTCGAAAACTATATTTTGGCACATACCGATGCCGAACCCGATTTTTTGCAAGAACTTGGCAGGCAAACGCATGTGAAAATATTGCTTCCACGCATGCTTTCGGGGCATTTGCAAGGACGAATTTTGAAAATGCTTACGGCAATGCTCAACCCAAAGCGTGTGCTCGAAATTGGCACCTACACCGGCTATTCGGCTTTGTGCATAGCCGAAGCACTCGGCACGGGTGCAAAAATTACCACAATCGATATAAACGACGAGTTGGAATCTTTCACTCGTTCGTTTTTCGATAAATCGGAATATGCAGCAAAAATTGAATACTTAATAGGCGATGCGTTGCAACTTATGCCCACCCTAACCGAAACTTTCGATTTAATTTTTATTGATGGCGATAAACGGCAATATGCCGCGTATTACGAGGCTGCCATGCAAAAATTAAAACCGGGCGGTTTTATTTGGGCCGATAATGTGCTTTGGGACGGTAAAGTATTGCTCGAAAAAGATGATGCCTACACCGACGGCATAAAAGCATTTAACAAGTTGGTGCAAAACGATGTGCGCGTGGAAAACCTCATTTTACCTATTCGCGACGGAATAATGATGATTCGTAAAAAATAAACTATGGAATGGTATCTGTATGCAGCAGTGGTAGTTGCAGGTTTTATAAGCGGCTTTATTAATACGGTTGCCGGAAGCGGTTCGTTGGTTTCGTTACCTATGCTTATGTACTTGGGCTTGCCTGCAGGTATGGCAAACGGCACCAACCGAATAGCCATTTTTTTGCAAAGTTTAGTTGGAGTAGCCGGATTTAAGCAGCAAAAAGTGTTTAATGTGCGCGAAGGGTTGCTAATTGCCATTCCTACCACGGTTGGCTCGCTAATAGGCGCTTTTTTAGCCGTAGATTTAGACGAAAAAATACTGAAGCAAGCCATTGGTGCACTGCTAATTATTATGTTTTTTGTAATTCTGCTTAAACCCGAAGCTTGGATTAAAGGACAAGCCGGTAAAATATCGGCAAAACCAAGCTTTTTGCAAGTAGTAATATTCTTTGCTATTGGCGTTTACGGTGGTTTTATTCAAGCCGGAGTAGGCTTCTTTTTGTTGGCGGGTTTGGTGCTAAGTTCAGGTTACGATTTGGTTAAAGCCAACGCCATTAAAGTGCTTATTGTACTGCTTTATACGCCTTTTGCCTTGGCAGTTTTTATGTACAACCAACAAGTAAATTATGTGCTCGGGTTGGTGCTTGCCGCAGGCAGCATGGCAGGTGCATACATGGCTACAAGGTTTGCAGCCAATGTTGGGCCAAAAGTAATTCGGTATATTTTATTGGTTATTTTACTTATTGCTGCACTCGATTTAGTGGGTTTTTTTGGTTCTATAATGAATATTGGAAAAGTAACACTAAAAATATTGGGCGAAATGGAATTTGAAAACAATGGATTAAGGAATAAATACTGTTTCAAAAACCAAATCGCCCGTAATTTTTAAATTAGGTTTACCTGTTAAAAGGTATCAAAATCGTCATCTTTCGAGTGTTCCTTCGACAAATCTAAATTAACACCGGTTGAAGACGTTACTTTGCCTGCTTTTTTTGTTTGCTTAATTGAATGTTGAGAAAGTGCTCACGAAAAACCGGTTCTTTCAATTTTGAAGTACCCAATAATATCGCGCAATACTTTCGCTTGGCTCGACAGTTCTTCGCTGCTGCTCAATTCTTCGGCTGCTGCATTATGCCGGGTAACTTGCGACAGTTGTTCTATTGCATTTAATTAATTTATATTACGTTAGTTGTGTGTGCAATGCGACTCCAATTGTCGGTAAATTCATAAAAATAACGAACGTCTGATTTACCACTTAGAACAAAGAAAAAAAATGTTACTGTTTTTTCTCAATGCACTAAGTGGTTTTATACATAATACAGGTTAATTTCTCAAAAAATTAAAAAGTATCAAAATCCTTGTCGGTGTGCGTTTCATCGTCCAAATTAATGTATGCTTTGGCTTTTTTAGCTTTTACTTTGCTTGGGTTAAACGATTTGATTATTTCCTCATTTTCGGAGCCTTCGTTTATTTTAAAGAAACCGATAATTTCATTTAAAGCACCTGCCTGACCAGCCAATTCTTCGGCAGTAGCACTAAGCTCTTCGGCACTTGCCGAGTTTTGTTGGGTAACATTCGAAAGTTGCTCTATAGCTTGCGAAATCTGGTGCGCACCCGCAGTTTGTTCAGAGCTTGCTGCCGATATTTCTTGAATAAGCATAGCCGTTCGTTGAATATCGGGTATAATAGTTTGCATTAGCTTACCGGACTCTTCGGTAGCTTTTAAACTCGAAGCCGAAAGCTCGTTAATTTCTACGGCCGCTTTTTGGCTGGTTTCTGCCAGTTTTCTAATTTCGGCAGCTACTACTGCAAAACCTTTACCGTGTTCGCCGGCACGCGCAGCTTCAATAGCGGCATTAATGGCAAGCAAATCGGTTTTTTCAGCTATTGAGTTTACAATTTTAATTTTTTCGCTTATTCGGCGTATTGCCTCTAAACTTTTGCTTGCCGCATCGTTTACATTGCTTATGCCTTGTGCTGCCGACGCCGAAATTTTTTCGGTAAGGGTTGCATTGTCGGAGTTTTGCGCTATGGTAGAATACATTTCTTCAATTGACGACGAAATTTGTTCGGTAGAAGCAGCTTGCTCGTTGGCGCCCTCTGCCATAACTTGCGAAGCAGCCGATAATTGGGCACTGCCGTTTACAATATTTGCGGTACTTTTGCGTATTGAACCCACAATTTCATTTAATTTTGTAATCATTGCCGAATACACCAAGGCAAGTTGTCCTATTTCGTCATTCCGCTTAATAATTATCAGACTTGAAATATCGCCTTGTGCCAACTTTTTAGTTTGCAAAATCAGTTGATAAAGCGGTTTCATTAAATAACTAATTAATAAATATATGATAACCAATCCGATAAATAAAAGACCTAATCCGACTACTATTGAATTAAGCAAAACTTCATTACTCTTTTTAGTAATTTCAGCATAAGGCAACGTAAATCGTATTTGCCAAGGCGTTTCAGTTCTTCCGAATACGAAGGATTCAGTAATCACTAAATTGTCGCCAATTCTGGTTGTTTCCGATTTTCCTTTTTGTATTTTCTTTACAATTAATTCTGCATCCGGGTATTCGAGGTCAATAATGCTCTGACCTATAGAATCGGGTGAAATTGTACTGGCGGCTATTAAGCCATTGTTTGAATAAATTTCTATTTGCGATTTTCCGTTAAAAACTTTTGATTTCAAATCAACAGCCATTTGTTGCATAAAATTTGCCGAGTAATCTATTCCGTTTACTCCTTTAAATTCATTGTTTATTATAACCGGTGAAATTATCGAAACAATTAAGGTTTTTCCTAAAGACTCATATTCGTAAAAATAGGGATCCAATATGCACTCTTTTTTTGTTTTTTTAGGCACTACATAATAATCTCCGATTCCTTCAACTTCATAATCCTTAGGAACCTCTACAATAAACTCATCTGCACCTTTGCGCATCCAGATTGGAATAAACCGACCGGTTTCGTCACTTCCTTTGCTATTAATAAATTTTTTATCCATATTATCAAAAGCATTCGGTTCCCAAAGAGCCCAAATATCTAAAAAATCAGGATTGCTTTTCAAAATTGAAGTAAGCATATTATTTACTGTATTTCTATCGAGCTTATTTTTGGCAACCACTATATTTTCGTTTAAAATGCGCAAAACATCGAATGTATAGTCAATTTTCAATCGGATATCGCGCGATAAATTATCGACCGTTAGTTGAGAATTCTCAATAGCCATATTCGTTTCGCTTTCTATGCGCGAAATAACATTGTACGATACAATTATACCAATGCTTACTAAAAATACTAAACCCGACCAAATAATAATTCGAAATTTGAATGATGTAGTTTTCATGGTGTTATTTTTTTAAAATTTTATACTAAATTGTTTGTGTTTCCAACAAATTGTTGGTATTGATAAGTTCTGTTTTCAAAAAAAAAATTCGATATTTAACAACAGAATCGTATCGTTATTTTGCTTAAGTGCCCCTTTAATAAAATTGATAAGTGTTTTAAACAATCAAAAAATTTAAAACGTATCAAAATCCTTGTCGGTGTGCGCTTCATTGTCCAAATTAATGTACGCTTTAGCTTTTTTAGCTTTTACTTTATTTGGGTGAAACGATTTGATTATTTCCTCATTTTCGGAGTCTTCGTTTATTTTAAAGAACCCAATAATTTCGTTTAAAGCACTTGCCTGACCAGCCAATTCTTCGGCAGTAGCACTAAGCTCTTCGGCACTTGCCGAGTTTTGTTGGGTAACATTGGAAAACTGTTCTATTGCCTGCGAAATTTGGTGTGCGCCGGACGTTTGTTCGGAACTTGCTGCCGATATTTCCTGAATAAGCATAGCCGTTCGTTGAATATCGGGTATAATAGTTTGCATTAACTTACCGGACTCTTCGGTAGCTTTTAAACTTGACGCCGAAAGCTCGTTAATTTCTACGGCTGCTTTTTGGCTTGTTTCTGCCAATTTTCTTATTTCTGCAGCCACAACTGCAAAACCTTTTCCGTGTTCGCCTGCACGCGCAGCTTCAATAGCGGCATTAATGGCAAGCAAATCGGTTTTTTCAGCTATCGAGTTTACGATTTTAATTTTTTCGCTTATTCGGCGTATTGCCTCTAAACTTTTGCTTGCCGCATCGTTTACATTGCTTATGCCTTGTGCTGCCGAAGCCGAAATTTTTTCGGTAAGGGTCGCATTGTCGGAGTTTTGCGCTATGGTAGAATACATTTCTTCAATTGACGACGAAATTTGTTCCGTTGAAGCGGCTTGCTCATTAGCGCCTTCTGCCATAACCTGCGAAGCAGCCGATAATTGGGTAGTGCCGCTAACAATGTTTACTGTACTTTTGCGTATTGAACCTACAATTTCATTTAATTTTGTTATCATTGTCGAGTATACCATGGCAAGCTGTCCTATTTCGTCGTTACGCTTTATAACTATTTGACTTGAAATATCGCCTTGTGCCAATTTTTTTGTTTGAACAATCAGTTGATAGAGAGGCTTCATTAAGTAGCTAATTAATAGGTATATAAACAAGAGTCCGATAGTGAGTAATGCAAGCCCAACCAAAACCGAATTGATAACTACAGCACGGCTGTTTTTGGTTATTTCGGAGGTAGGCACAATAAACCTTATTTGCCATGGAGTAGTTGTATTACCAAAAATAAACGATTTAGTGATAATCAATTTATCGTTTTCAATTTTGGTTTCCGATTTTCCTTTCTGAATTTTTTTAATTTGCGCTTCGGCATCGGCACGCTCAAGTTCTACAATGCTTTTACCCAACGAATCGGGCGCTATGGTACTTGCAACCAATAGGCCGCTGTTCGAGATTATTTCAATTTCGGACAAACCGTTGAATACTTCACCTTTAAGTATTTGAGCTTCCTTTTGAATAAAATCGATACCAAAATCGACACCTACAATTCCGTTAAAATTGCCTTCAATTATAATAGGAGAAACTGCCGACATGAGTAAGGTCTTTTTTCCTGCAATTTCGTACCAATAAGGGTCTATAATACAATCCACCTTTGTTTGCTTTGGTTTTTGGTAGTAATCGCCATCGCCCACTATTTCGTAACTCATTAAAGGTTCTAGAAGGAGTTCTGTATCCGATTTACGGGTCCAATAAGGTATAAACCGGCCGGTTTGGTCATGCCCGGGTTTATTAGTAAATTGCCTATCCAATTTATCGAAGGCATTAGGCTCCCAAAGGGTATAGGTTCCTAAAAATTCGGCATTTGCTTTTAAGGTTTCGCCCAGTATGTTGTTCACCGTACTGCGATCGAGCTTATTATGGCATTGGTTAAATGGTCGGTAAGCAATTCGGAGTCTTTAATTGCATATTCGGTTTCTGCCTGCAGTCGCGAAACGGCGTTGTACGATATAATTACTGCAATGCTGAAGGTAAATACTAAGCCGGACCAAATAATAATTCGAAATTTGAACGATGTAGTTTTCATTGGTTTTATTTGTTTTGGTTTTATCCTAAATTTTTATATCGTTGTTTTGCTTGAGTGCCCCTTTAATAAAATTACTTTCGAAGCTTAAGCCCAAATCGGGCACTTCAATAATTTGTTGGTCGGCAATTTCAATTACATCGCTTACCGTATCAACTTCTGCCGCTACCGTAAATTTTTCGTCGTTTTTAATAAAGTCGAACACGATAATAAAACCCGAATTTTCGTTGGTTGATACAGAATAATTGAACTTTTGGCGTGTATTGTACACGGGCAAAATTTCGCCACGGAAATTTATAATTCCAAGCAAATGTGCAGGAGCTGCAGGAATATGGGTTATTAGCTGTTTTTGAAGTACTTCCAACACCATTGTTACCGATACGGCAAACTTTTGGCGTTCTATGGAAAACACTAAATAAGTATTCATAGGTATTAGTTTATAAGTTGTTTTTTCAGTTTATCGGTATCAAGCAACAAAGCAATGCTTCCGTCGCCCAAAAGGCTTGCGCCCGACAAAAATTCGACATCGGAAAATGCACTGCCCAAAGGTTTTACTACGGCTTGGTATTCGCCAATAATTTCATCGACAATAATAGCAAATCGTTTTCCTTGCTTATTAACCACAATAACTCGCTGAATTTCGTTTATTTGATAAAAATATTTGAACGATTCTTTAAGCGAAACAAAAGGAATGATACCTTCTTTATAAATCATTTGTTTATTTTGCTTTAAATCGAGTTCTGCGGTTTCAATTAGTTCGCAACTTTCAACTTCTTCAAGCGGAATGGCAAATTTTGAATTATGCGTACGCAAAAGCAAGGTATCGATAATTGAAATGGTTTGTTGAAGCTTTAAGGTAAACGAAGTGCCCAATCCGGATTCTGAATCGATGGTTATTTCGCCTCTTATTTCCTGAATTCTTTTGCGTACTATGTCCATACCTACTCCACGTCCCGAAACCTGAGTTAAACTTTCGGCGGTTGAAAAACCGGGTAAAAACATTAAATCGTAAATTTCTTTATCGGTAAGCTGTGCATTTTCGGTAATAATTCCTTTTTCAATCGCTTTTTTGGTAATTTTTTGTTTGTCAATACCTTTTCCATCGTCGGAAATTTGAATAAAAACAAAATTACCCGATTTGTAGGCAAAAAGTTTTATCATTCCAACCTCCGGTTTGTTGGCTTCTGCACGGTCTTCGGGGGTTTCAATTCCGTGATCGATACAGTTACGAATAAGGTGCATAATAGGTTCCGAAATGCTGTCGATAATGGTTTTGTCCAGTTCTACATCGGTACCTATGGTTTCGAACTCTATTTTTTTGCCCAATGAACCCGATAAATCGCGAATTAATCTATTAAATTTTGTTATTAATTCTTGCATCGAAATAAGTCTAATATCCAAGGCATTGTCGCGAAAAAGTTTCGAAAGTTTATCGACTTTTTGTACCGATTCGCTCATTCGGTCTTCGTCTTTTATTGCCATTGCCAACACCAATTCCGATTTGGTGGTAACCAACTCGCTCACCAAAAACATGAGCGTATCGAGTTTTGCAGCATCAACATGAATACGGTTTGTTGTATGCTTTTCAATTTTAGAAGTTTTAATGTCGGCAACATTTATTTTGAAATTTTCCCGGATGTGCGGTTCCGAAGGCATAAAATCATCCACCGCTTCGAGTTGCCGGGTGCGTGAGTTAAATTCTTCTTCGCTAAAAATATCGAATTCGGCTATTAGCTGAATTTTGCAAAAGTCCATTACAAAAATCAGTGCATCTTCAATATCATTCAGGGGTTTATCGGTAATAAGAAATATAGACCAGAATG
>JAIFNC010000297.1 GCA_020047935.1 Bacteroidota bacterium | reverse complement strand
TTCCATTTTCCTGTTAGGTATTGCTACTTTTGGTTATTTGCGCATAGTTGGTGTCAATGGTTTTAGTTCGCTGGTTGGTAGTTTGCTTTTTGCATTTAGCGGTTTTGTTTTGGTAGGAAGCGGCTGGCACCATTATCCGTTTATGGGCTATGCATTTATGTTTCTGCTTTTTTCGTTCGAATTGTTATTGCAAAAACGTATTTGGATTTTAATGCCGTTTGCCGTTTTGCAAGTTGGCGGTATAAATATGAATATGTATTTTCACGTGCTTTTTTTATTTGTGTATTCGTTGTTTCGAATTATTGATGTTCACGGATTTAAACCCAAAAAACTTGCAACAATTTGGCTAACCATGCTCGGGCTCGGAATTATAGGCGCAGGTTTAACAGCATCGAGTTTTGTAACCACCTATTTTTCTACGGTAGAAGCACCACGATTTGCAGGCAATTCGGCATCGCTTGCTCCTACACTTAGCCAATTATCGGTTTTTTCGTTTGAAAACAATGAGGTTTTAAACAGAGGCATAGCCGGAAATCATTATATAACTGCTCTATTACGAATGTTTTCGCCCGATATAATTGGCACCGGCGCCGAATATGCAGGTTGGAATAATTATTTGGAAGGGCCGAATTTTTATGTCGGTTTAATTTCACTATTGTTGCTCCCGTTAGTTTTTGTTAAACTTAAAGGATTTAAAAGGTGGTTGTATCTCGGCTTTTTTGCACTTTGGATTCTGCCGGTTATTTTTCCGTATTTCCGCCATGCATTCCATATGTTTGTAGGTAATTACTACAAAATGACTTTCAACCTATATATTCCGGCGGTTATACTTTTTTTAAGTATGACCGGATTAAATTTACTGCTCGAAGACCGAAAACTAAACCTTTATGTCCTAATTAGCACCTGGTTTATACTTCTGCTTATTTTATTTGCCGATTTTTATCCGGAAGGCATTAAGGCAGTAAATCCGTTTATCCGTAATATTGCTGCTTCGTTCCTCACCATTTATGCTGTTTTGCTATATTTACTTCAATATAAAAAATTTAGCATTTACATTAAGTATTTAATTTATGTAGCAATTGTTATTGAATTATCGACGCTGGGCTACAAAAGTTTAAACGATCGATTTCTTCCCAATTCTAAACAATCGGCAATTGTTACACGCGGAGAATTGCGCTTACGCAACGGCTATAACGATTTTTCTGTTGAAGCACTTGACTATATTAAAAAACTCGATAGCGGATTTTACCGTATTGAAAAAGACTACCAATCGGGCGATGCTATACACGGAAGCCTGAACGATGCCATGGCGCAAGGTTATTTTGGGACTGCCTCATACAGTTCGTTTCAAGATATGGATTATGTGAACTTTTTGGCAGCCTTGGAACTTATAAACCCGAACAACGAAGCCGAAACTCGCTGGATTCGGGGATTAAGAGGCAACCCACTGCTTATGCATTGGGCTGGAGTAAAATATTTTTTGAGCAGCCCAAACCAAAACGACCCGGCATTTCCAAGCTCATCGTATTTGCAAATGGGCTACGATTCGCTTACACAGTTTTACGATGTGAAAGTGCTTAAAAGCAAGTATGCCTTGCCGCTCGGTTTTACTTACGACAGGGTAATTACAGAATCAAAATTTATTGCACTAAAAAAAGAAGTTAAAGAAAGCGTTTTATTGAAATACCTTATAATTAACAACAATGACTCTGCACTATTTGATGATTTTGGCGGAGTATTAGCTGCCGATACGGTAAGCGCCATTAGAACTTACCCTGAGCTTGAAAGTATAATTAATGCTCGAAAAAACGACAGCATTGCAATTCAAAGTTTTAAACAAGGCCATATTATTTACAAAATAAATTCGAATAAAGAGCAAATTTTATTCTTCACTATTCCTCATAACATTGGTTGGCAGGCTTATATCGACGGTAAAGAAGTTCCGGTCATTAAATCGAATATTGGTTTTATGTCGATAATTATTCCTGAAGGTACTTATGAATTCGAGTTAAAATTTACACCGTATTTAATGAACGAAAGCATTGCGGTGCAAACCGGTTTCGAATTGCTGTACGGCGCTTTAATTGTATTTTATTAAGTAAAATAAGGCAAATTATTCGAGGCGAAATGTTTATAAATTTCGCCTCGCTTTTTAGTGTCGATATTTTGGTAAAAATTAGTGCGTACCTGCTTTTGCCTGTTTACCTTAACTTAATGACACAAGAGGAATTTGGCGTTTATAACTATTTACTTTCATTTGTAATTACGCTTAGCGGTTTATTGTATTTTGGGCAAAATATTGCACAATCTAAACTGTATTTCGACGGAAGTAACGAAAAAGAAAAAGGTGAAATTCTTTTCTCCATATCTGTAATTTGGTTCATCTTATTTTTAATGACATTTATCTTCATACTTTTAACAGGATTTGATAAACAATTGGCTAATGTATTGTTTAATAACTCATTCGATTATGGTATGTTCCGCTACATTATTTTAGCTGCCATTCCAATTACAATTATAAACGGAATGCTGTTTAATTTTTTAGTCATTTCAAAACAAATACGAAAAATTCAGTATTTGAATTTAATCAAACTCCTATCAATTAATATACTAAGCATTTGGGCACTTTACTACATCGAATTTGAACACGTAAAACTAAGACTGTTTTTCACCTATTCAGCTGAATTACTTGTTCTATTGCTTTTTATCAAATATTTTATTGATTCATTCAATTTCAATTTCAATAAAAAAATTGCAGTTAAAGCAATAAAAATTGGAATACCTATTACCATAGCTTCCATTCCGCTTTTAAGTATTTCAATTGTCGATAAATACTTTATTAATAAATATTTTGGCATTTCCGATTTGTCGGTGTTTTACTTAGCTTTTACCATTTCCACGGCTATTCCAATGGTGTTTTATTCTTTCAACAATATTCTTTCGCCCGAAATTTTTAAAGAGAAAGATTTGGCAAAAAATCTAAGAAAAACCTTTAAAATTATGCTGTTCATGGAATTGATGCTTACCGCAATTGCTTTAGGATTATGGATTTCAATTTACGCTTTATTAAAAACAAATTTAATAACCGGAAACTATGGGCAAGCATTACAATTGTTGCCTATATTATTTGCAGGTCAGTTAATTACCAATATAACCGCCGTTCTTTCAATCTATATGGTGTATTTTGAAAAAACTTATTACCATACAATTTTCGGATTTGCTTTATTTGTTCCAAGCTTAGCAATCAGCTATTTTTTAACCTTTAATTTAGGCAATACCGGCGCAGCTTTTGCATTTCTTATCAATGCAATTATGAATGTTTTGGTATTCGGAAGTGTAGTACATCGAATAATTAAAGCAAAACAGCATTTACTAAAGTTAACTACTTAAGCAATATACCAATGAAAATCGTAATATTAGCCGGCGGAATTGGTTCCAGAATAACCGAAGAGTCGCATTTAAAACCAAAACCAATGATTGAAATTGGCGATAAACCAATTTTATGGCATATTATGAAAATTTATGCCGCACAAGGTTTCAACGATTTTATTATTTGTTTGGGGCACAAAGGAAAAGTGATTAAAGAATATTTTCTGAATTACTACATGTACCATTCCGATTTAAGCATCGATATTTCAACAAACAAAGTGGAAGTTCATGTGGAAAGCAAAGAAGAATTTAACGTAACCTTGGTTGATACCGGTCTAAACACGCTAACCGCCGGACGAATTAAGCGAATTGAAAAGTACTTACCCGACGAAACTTTTATGCTTACCTACGGCGACGGCGTGGCGAATATTAATTTAAACGAATTGCTCGAATTTCATACAAAAAATGCAAAATTAGCCACCGTTACCGCCGTGCAACCGCCACATCAGTTTGGCAGATTGGTATTTAACGAAGCCGGAGTGGTTGAAACGTTCAGGGAAAAATCGGAAAAAGATGCTATTTGGATTAATGGCGGTTTTTTTGTGCTGAATAAAGGAATATTTGAATATTTAGACGAAAATGCCGACCAAACCATGTGGGAAGATGCACCGCTTGAGCAACTTACTGCCAACAAACAATTAGCTGCTTACAAACACACCGGTTACTGGAAAAATATGGACGCCATGCGCGATAAAATAATTTTGGACGAATTATGGAACAACAACAGAGCACTTTGGAAAATTTGGTAAATAAAAAGCTCTTTGGCAATAAATATTATATGCGCAAAGTGCTTGTTACCGGACATAGCGGTTTTAAAGGCGCTTGGCTATATTTATGGCTAAAGCAAATGGGTGCCGAAGTTTGCGGAATATCGCTAAAACCGGCTACATATCCTTCATTATTCGAGGTTTTACATGGCAACTTGGAATCGGAAACCGATATAACCAATTTTGAAGCAGTCAAAAAACTATTTACTGAATTTCAACCCGAAATAGTATTTCATTTAGCAGCCCAAGCCATTGTGCAAGATTCATACATTGAACCGCAAAATACATTCCTGACCAACATACAAGGAACGGTTAATGTGTTGGAAGCCTGCCGACAAACGGCTTCGGTTAAAGCTGTTGTGGTTGTTACCTCGGACAAATGTTACCAAAACTCGGAAACGGAGTGCGAGTTTGCCGAAACCGACCCGCTCGGCGGCAATGACCCTTACAGCGCAAGCAAAGCCGCAGCCGAAATGGTTACCCACGCCTACAGCGCTTCGTTTTTTGCAAAACCTGACCGTAAAATTTACTGTGCTACTGCTCGCGCCGGAAACGTAATAGGCGGTGGCGATTGGGCGGAATACCGAATAATTCCGGATATGGTAAAAGCAATTTCGGCAAAAACCGAATTTAAAATTCGAAATCCGAACGCAATTCGACCATGGCAACACGTATTGGATTCATTGAGCGCCTATTTACATATAGGACAAAAATTATGGGAGGGAAAACCGGAATTTGAAGGTGCTTGGAATTTTGGTCCGGAAAACCATGCCTATTTTACGGTTGAAAAATTAGTTGCCGAATTTTCGAAGCATTGGAAAGCCGGAAATATTGTAATGGGTATCGATTCGAAGTATTTTTCGGAAGCAAAAGTGTTAAAATTAGACAGTTCCAAAGCTAAACGTTTGCTAAATAGACAATCGGTTTGGAACTTTAGCGAAACTGTTGAACGCACCGCTTGTTGGTACAAAAAATTTTATACCGAAAACACCATAAGTTGTGCAAACGACTTACATTTGTATATTGAAAAAGCGAAGAAATTAAACTTAAATTGGGCAACCGGTGAAATTTGAGCAAACATTCATACAAGGCTTATATCTTGCAGAATTAAATAAAATTGAAGACGAACGGGGGGCATTTACTCGTTTGTTTTGCAAGAGCGAATTTAAAAATATTGGTTTTTCAGAAGAAATTGTTCAAATTAACCATTCTGTAAATGTTAAAAAGGGCACTTTTCGCGGTTTTCATTTTCAGAAACCACCTTATGCCGAAACTAAAATGGTTCGTTGTTTAACCGGCGAAATAATAGACTTTGTAATTGATTTGCGAAAAAATTCGCCAACCTTTTTACAGCATTTTAAAGTAAAATTAAGCGAAAACAATCCGCAAATGCTTATCATTCCAAAAGGTTGTGCACATGGTTTTCAAACATTAAAAGCACATAGTACGTTATTGTATTTTCATACTCAATTATACAACCGTGTTTACGATTCGGGAGTAAATTTGGCAGACCCGGTGTTAAATATAAAATTACCTTTGGATGTTTCGGAAATTTCGGAAAAAGACAAACTACAACCTATGCTAGCCTCAAATTTTTTAGGATTAGACTTAAATTCAAACACATAAATACATGAACTGTCGCTTTTGTAATCATACAGTGTCGTACGTTTTTGCCGATTTGCACCACGCACCGGCATCTAACTCATTTCTTACCGCAGAAGCGTTGCAATTGCCCGAAGTATATTTTCCGCTTAAAGTTTGGGTTTGCCACCACTGCTTTTTGGTGCAAATTGACGAAGTTAAGCAGCACGAGCATATTTTTGACAATAACTATATTTATTTTTCGTCGTTTTCAAGTTCGTGGCTTGTGCATAGCCATAAATTTGTCCAAATGGCAACTAAACAATTCAATTTAAGTGAAAATAGTTTGGTAGTTGAAATTGCATCGAACGACGGCTATTTGCTTCAATATTTCAAACAACAAAACATACCTTGCCTTGGCATTGAGCCAACAGCAAACACTGCGCAAGCGGCTATAAGCAAAGGCATTGAAACAATTACCGAATTCTTTGGAACCCCTTTGGCAAACCAACTTTCGGCACAAGGCAAAATTGCCAATTTAATTGTATGCAACAACGTTTTGGCGCATGTACCCGATTTAAAGGACTTTGTACAAGGTTTAAAAATAATGCTGAAACCGGAAGGCGTTATCAGTTTAGAATTTCCGCATATTTTACAATTAATAAAGAACTTGCAATTCGATACTATTTATCATGAGCATTTTTCGTATTTTTCGCTTTTTACATTACTAAAAGTTTTCAAAAAATTCGAATTAGAAATTTTTGATGTTGAAGAACTAACGACCCATGGCGGTTCGTTGCGAATTTTTGTGCGACATTCTCAACATAGAAAAGAAAAAACAAAAACTTATGACAATATTCAAAAAGTACTGAACGACGAAATGGTCTCCGGATTAACCAAAATTTCCGGTTACGCTAATTTTCAATATAAAATTGACAATTTGCGGATTGAAGTTTTGCATTTGTTTTCGACCCTAAAAAAAGAAGGAAAAAAAATTGCTGCCTACGGTGCAGCAGCCAAAGGAAACAC
>JAIFNC010000189.1 GCA_020047935.1 Bacteroidota bacterium | reverse complement strand
CGTTCGCCGGAAATATCGAACCAACTCATTGGTGTATATATATAATTTCCAACTACAAAACTTTCGGTAATACTGTCGGTATTTGTTTGAAAAGTTAAGTTTTCCGATTTTATATTTTCTATTTCGAAATTGCCCGACGAGTGTAAAAAGTAAATGTATCGACCAACAAAAATAGGTTTCTGCTCTTTGCTTACCAGCCTATTGTTCAATAAATCATAATGCGCTTCGCCCAAGAAAAATGCAAATTCTTCGCTTGTTTCTTGTTCGAGTGGTTGCAATATTTCGGCAATATTAATACTTACATCTACCACTCCAATCGGAATATCGGACATAGGAGTAAAAATAGGTACTGCACCGTGAAAATCGACTCCGCCTTTGGTAACTTCCAACCCTTTAATCGATTTGCCCGTTTCGAGCACTTTAAAAGCAGTTTGCTGATTTTGGGTAACCAAATCGAACCTTATATCGGAATTGTTTCGGTATAATACCATTCCATCGGTGGCGTAGCAGGTAATATGAATTTCAGAATTTTCGAATTGCGCACGAAAACCTAAATAATTTTCTAAACTTGTTTTAAGCTGAATATAGGCATTTTCCTCGTCGCTGTCGGCTATGTAACCTTCAAAAGCATCTACCACACCAATTTGCGACGAGGCAGCCAAGCCCAATTCCAATGCTCGGTTGGACAGTTGTTGCATGTTCCAATTCAATGTATTGACCCGATTGTTAACTTTACCGCTAATTTCGTTTAGCATTCGTTGCTCGAACGAAATATTCAGTAAAATATATACTGCCACCGCTGCTAATGTTATCAGCACTACGGTTGGTATAAGAATCTTAAATCGTATGTTTATTTTATCCCATGAGAACATAGCAAACCTATATTTTATGTAGAAAATCAACGCTTTAAAACGGCACTTAAACCTTGCTTAAAACCTGCCAAATATTGCACCGAAATTATTAATATTTTTAGCAATATCAAAAATTAAACCGAAACAAATTTAAACTTTATTTATTTGAATACATGCTTTCCTTGTCAATCCGTTTATATTTATTTCAAGTTCGGTTTCGAACGAATAAATTTGAATAAACGGTAAGTGCTTAATTTTTTTTATTTTAGCTAATAATTCGAAATTAATTTGTTCTTTTTTTACCGAAAAGTATGCAATTTTCATACTGGTTATGTTGTGAAAAAAATGCGAGCCATAGGAAGGCGGAATATCAAATTCGTCGAAATCGGTTTCAATTAATACTTCGGCATTCGAAATTTGAAACCAATTAATAGGTATTCCCAACTTTTTATCGCGGCTGCCCCAACGTCCGGGACCAATTAGCACGTATTTTTTATTCTGCTTAACCATTTCGGTATTAATACTTTCGAGCTGCAACGCTAGATTACCGTTATCGGCTTGGTTAAGCGCCTTGTTGCTTATCAGAACCATTTCGTAAATTCCGGTTTTTTTGCCGTGTCCCAACACATTTTCTGAAAAAACCAAGGTTCGGTCCGAATTTTCAATTTCGGGCACTTCCGGCTCCGAATCAATTACAGTTCCCGGTTTCACTTGTAAAATTCGCAGCAGCGGTAAACTTTTAGCATCGGCAAGTTCAACCGAAAACTCTATTTCGATAGGTCGCGCAAAAGCCTCCTTTAGCAACTCCATTAATTTTTGCACACTTGCCTTTAAATTAATTGCTGCATTGTTAATTACCTGATAATAAAACTCTTTGCTTAATGCCGAATTATCGGTATCGGTATTCGAATTATTAAATGGCTTAAAATTTCCATCCATCGAATTATGGAGTAAACCTTCGGTAAGTGGAATTTTCATTAATCCGTTTTCGCCAAAAGTTAAGCTTTCATCAAACGATTTGCTTATGTCAACCGCAAAAAAATGTCGCTGATAAAATGCCGATTTTTTCGCCAACTCTCTCGATTGCTCGGTTTCGTTGCCAAATTCGATTCTAAAAGCGTTATCGCCTTCTACTACGTAACGTCCCATTCCGTATGCCACATTCATAAAACCATGGGCTATATCGGCGGCATTGGTAGCATAATAATTTTGCGAATTAGCCACTCCGCTAATATGTGGGCAAAAGTAATTCCCGTTAAGCACTCCCGAAACTTCCTGAATAATAACTGCCATCTTTTCTTCAACCGGCGCTATGTTCGACGATTTTAGAAAATTGCGTGCATGCCCGTAATACATTGAACTGTAAACCAGCTGAATAGCTTTTACCAATTCGGCAAAACGTACTTCGGCATCGGGGTTGGCATTGGGTATAAAATAAGTTTTGTACAATCCGGCAACCGGCAAATTTACCATATCTTCAAACGTACCCGACGAACGAACCGCCAACGGGGTTTTAATGTACTGAACCAGTTTTCGTAATTTTTTGGTTAGCCTTTCCGAAAGTGCAGTCTGCAAAAAAACATTGTCAATTTCGCTGTTGGTAAGCGATTTATATATTTGGTTTTCAAAATCTATTTTTTTTGAAATATAATTGAACTCACCGGTTCCAATTATAAAAGTTTGCGTAAGTTTTATTTCGAAACTGCTTATATACCGAGAGAAATCGAAACTACCGATTAATCGGCTAACAAAGGCAATTTCGCGCGCTTTGCCGCCTAAAACTCCATGCGAAAGCAAATAAATGTAGGTTGAGCTAAAGGTATTTACATCTTCAAAATCAATTAATTTACCAACACTTCGTTTGTTTTTGAACAGCGAAATAACATGCAACACATGCGCTCGCAATTCGGTTTTGCTTTTATGATTTTCGAGGCTAAAAGGTGCAATTCGTTTTGCAATTTTTGCCTCGCCGCGCATCATAAGCCACATAGAAATGTGGTTATTGCGCGAATGGTACATAAACGATTCGATTGGGATTTGTGCCAATTTCTGCTCAAATTCGTCGAAGGTTTCTGCGGTATCAATAATTTCGCCACCCGGCAATTTAAACAGAAACTTCTCGAAACTAAAGCTTTCGTGTATAAAATCGGAAAGTTCGTTGTAATAATTTGCCGAAGTTTTGTCTAAAAACCGATACTTATTTTCAAGGGCTTTAAATGAATTTTTAATGTCCGACGATTGTAAAACCACCGGAACTTCGGGTACAATTTGTGCCATTTCGGTTAAAAACCTAAATCCGGCATCGGGAACGCTTATATTTTTTATAGGAAATTCGATATCGGAAATAACGCAAAACAACGAAGTTTTATAGCGGTGGCAGAGGTTCATGGCTGCTTCAAAATTAGGAACTACCAAAATTTTCGGCCTAATTCGCAGTCTGATTAATCGGCTCATTTCATCGAAATTTGAGCCGTAGGTAATACTTCTGTTCAAATTAAAAATAATTTGGTACAAAAACGGCAAGCAATAAGAAACAAACGACCTCGAATCTTCCACCAACAACACAACCCTTGCAAGCCCCATGCTGGTATCGTTTTCAACATTTAATCGGTCTTCGTGCAATTTTATCATACTGAAAAGTGCTCCAAAACCCGATTTTCGGATAAAAACTTGTTCGGCAAAAGGCTGTAGCCAAGCATATTGGCGCAAACTGAATCGTTCGGGAAAGTCGGAATTAAGCAATAAATAAACCGGCACTTCGGTTTTTCGTGCAAATTGCACAAATACATGGCTTAAAGAGCTTAATCGGTCGGCATTTACCATATAAATAACCATATCGAAGGCGTTTGATGCCATGTTTTCCTCCGCTTCTTCGGCGCTCGATACAAAGGTTAGCCGGGGCACATAAGGCAGGCCGTAATTAATATATTCGCTCAGCAGTTTCTCTGTCAGACTGTCGGTTTCATCTACCGAAAACGAATCGTAAAGCGAAGAAATGATTAAAATTTCCTTCACTTTATTGGGCATTAAACTATGAAAAATAAGGTCGGTACTGTCGGTTACCTCGCTTAATCCGGTAAGGGCTTTTTGCTTCTGATTTTTTTCGCTACCAAACAGCCTACCCGAAAATTCGGAAATATTCAGCCCTAATCGGCCGGTTTCGGAGGAAAGCAACATAATTACCGTGTCAATAAGCAAAATATCGGCATCCAAAAGTTTTTCTTTAACTTCGGAATAAATTTCGACTACACAATTGATTTTTGCTACACGAAAAGCTTTGCTGAATACCGCAGGCGTTTCGCTATTTTTTTCGACCGATGAAACTTCAACCGTATCAAATCGGATAATAACTTTGTCTTTTGTTCGTCCGGAAATTGCAACTGAAAGTAAATAAGCTATTTGCCATAGCTTAGCTTCTGCTTCGTTTTCGCGAATAAGCACCGATAAAATTTGATTTAAACAATTAATGCCTGCAATTTCTTGTATCATTTTAAACAAATTTGAAACTGCAATTTACAATTCAAATTGCAATTGTCAAACTTTGAAGGCACAAATATTAAGGAATACGCATATATTTATGCGATTGAATTGAAACAGACCACTTTGGATTGGTTTTTACATACTCCACAATGCTTGCCATAAGCTCTTTGCTCCTGCTCCATTCGGGTTGCAAGTACAATTTGCAAGTTGCCGGCACTTTGGCTGCATTTTCTTCGGCCCACGCAAAGTCGGTAGGTTCAAAAATAATTACTTTCAGTTCGTTTGCTTTTTTGAACACTTCATTTACCGGCGGTTTTTGCATTTTTGGCGATAAACAAATCCAATCCCAGGTGCCGAGTAAAGGGTATGCACCCGAAGTTTCGACAAAGGTAGCTATTCCGTGGGCTTTTAGCGCATTGGTAAGCGGTGTTAAATTATATGCCGAAGGTTCGCCTCCGGTAACTACTACCGCATTGCTGCCCGATTTTATAGCATTTTCTACAATTGTTTCAATAGGCTCCGCTTTATGCAAATCGGCACGCCACGAAATTTTGGTATCGCACCAATAGCAACCAATATCGCAACCGCCAATGCGAATAAAATAGGCGGCTTTTCCGGTATGGTAGCCTTCGCCTTGTACGGTATAAAACTGTTCAATCATAGGCAACAACATGCCGGATTCGAATTCGGGAGCAATTTTCATTACAACAAGTGTTAATTTTGCAAAAAGATACTGAAAAAGTGTGCAAAATTAATAAGAATTTCCGAAAAAGCTACCAAATAGTGCACTTAATTTCGGCGAATCGAAATTTTTGATTTCAAGCCGGTTGAATACGTATTTAGCGTAATTTCAACGTTTTTGTCGTTGCACTGGTCGGTTAAACCTTTCAAAAAACCAAGAATTACACCGGGCAAAAACAACTCATCTTCATACTGAATAGTTAGCTTGTGCTCCGAAACTCGTTTTATCGTCAATTCTACCTCGGTATCCGACGATAAAAAGAAAAGCAGTAAATTCCGAATTTTTTCTTCGTTTTTTTCTATCAAACTCATAACATCGCCGCAAGCCGGGTCGTAATTAATAACTTCGGTGGTGTGCAATGCCAAATAATTTCCGAATTTTTCAAGAAAATGCAAGGTTTTCATCGAAGTGCGGTCGGCTGCTTCAATAATTATATCAATTACGGTATAAAACTTCGATTCGTTGGTAGATTCCCAAACTGCCCTATAATCAGAAGCTTCAAGAAAATCCATCCATTTATTTGCTCCAAATTCCTTGGTAAAAAAGTGCTCAAGTTCTGATAAAATAATTTTTTTCATTTTCGATTTGCATAGGTAAGTACCGGTAAAAATAGTAAATATTTAAAAAAAAACCTATTTTTGATGCAAATTGATTGAAATAAACAAATGGAAAAGCGACTTTTTGTTGGAATTGGTATTGAGAACCGGCAGGTACTTGAAACAAATGTGGCAGCGATAAAAAAATTATTCTTGGAACCCACCATTAAATGGACTCCTACCGAAAATATGCATGTAACGTTAAAATTTTTAGGCGACACCGAAGAGTCCCACATACATTCGATAGAATTGGCATTGGAATCGGCAGCACAATTCAGTAGCGCGTTCGAATTAAAAATAAAAGATTTTGGAGTTTTCCCGAATGCCAAAATGCCACGCGTTGTGTACGCAGGAGTTAATAAAACCGACGAATTAAAGGGCTTGCACCAAGCTATTGATCAATTGCTGAAAACTGTTGGTTATAAAGCTGAAAAACAAGCCTATGTGCCGCATGTTACCGTGGGGAGAGCAAAATTTGTGACGAATGCAAAAAAACTCGAGCAAATACTTATAAGCCAAGCTTTTGAAACAGCACCTTTTACCGTTGAATATTTTAGCTTATACGAAAGCATTTTAACACCCAAAGCAACGGTTTACAACGAATTGCAGCGTTTTTACTTAGTTTGAAAAAAACATCTTGCCTTTACTTCCTATTCAATAATTTCGGGTACAATTATTAATTCCGGAAATCGGGTTCGCATTTCAAAAATTCCGTTTTTGATGTGTACTACCTTGGTATAGCCCAATTGTTTAAGCGAAAAACAAGCTAAGGTACCACGCGTTCCTTTTTCGCAATAAATATAAATAGGGGTGTCTTTTTTGGGTACAGGCATACCAATTTTACCAAAAAACTTCTCGCTTTCAATTCTAAACTCCAGTGTTCCGCGCGGAATAAGAACTGCATTACCTATCGCATCTTTTTTATATTCAGCTAATTCGCGCACATCAATTAATAAAAACTTTTCGGGCTGTTTGGTTCGTTTATAAAATTCTTCGCAATCAATGGTCGAAATTTGCTTTTCTGCAAATTTAACCAATGCATCCGAATTTTCGTAAACCACAAAATTTTCGCGGTTTGCCAATGTTTTGCACGACGAAACCAAGTTTATTGCTATTAATAAAAACAGCACTTTATAAACCAATTTTTTCACAATTTTTCAAATTAAACTACATAAAAAAGGTTGAATCTATGCTATTCAACCTAAAAATTTTAATCGCAACTATTTATTTTGCTTTTCGACTAATTTCAACATCAATCAAGCGCCGCATTTCTTCCAATTCTTCAATTGAAAGGTTTTCGCGGTCGGAAAAAAAAGACACTAATCGGTTGAAGGAATTGCCGAAATAATTTTTCAAAAAGGTACCAAAAAATGCTTTTGAATAATCATCTTTTTTTACCAACGGAAAATATTCGTGTGTTTTACCATATGCGTTGTGTCCCACAAAGCCTTTTCGTTCCAAAATACGAATAATGGTAGAAACCGTATTATAAGCCGGCTTGGGCTCCGGGAAAAATTCTACCACATCCTTCACAAATCCTTTTTCTATTTTCCAGAGAATTTGCATTATTTGCTCTTCAGCTCTCGTAAGTTCATTCATACGCCAAAGGTAAAACTATTTTTTTAGTTTTCAAACTATTCTTATAGTTATCCTAAAAAAATTACTTTTTATCTCTGGTTTTTCCACCCGATGAACCGGTATTTTCGGTTTTCTTTTGGCTGTCGTTGGTTTTTCCTCCATCCGTATTGCTTCCTTGGTCTTTTTTCTTATTACCATCGGTTTGTTCAGTGGTTGCTGCCGCATCCAAAATCGACATTAAAACATCGCAGGAACTAAGCAATATGCTCAGTACACCAATAATTGCAAATAAACGAAACTTTTTCATATATTTTATTTTTTATTCAATTAACATTCATATAATACATACCGTAACACGTTGCCACTGCATACAATATGGGCTTTTGCATTTTATTGCGCTTTTTCGCCTAAAGCTTTTAATACGCGAATTCCTGAAATATGCACCATGGTATCGGAACTAACTTCGGGTTTTAGGACCGGTTTTTCGAAATAAAATAAGGCATTTTTAATGCTGAAACGACCGTCGCTTTTGGTGCTTTCAAAGTTAACGGCACCTTGTGCAGTTATATTTTCGAAACTAACCCCTTTTTTAAAATAAATGTTATCAAGCCCTAGCCGTTCTTGTGCCAATATTCCTATAAACGCTGCTTCTTGGTCAAAAATTGATTGGCTAAAAAGTATTTCATCACCCGATAGGTTTGTAAAATCGGCTTTTCGCAATAAATTCATAGCACTAAACTGCAATATTCCGCCCGATTTTATTTGTTGAAAATCGACCGTACTCATAAACATAGCGTGCATAAAAACCAAATTATTCGTGCTTTTAAGCCCAATAAATCGAGCATTTTCTTTAAATGTTGTTCCTGAAAAAAAAGCATATCGCCCGGTAAAAGTATTTTCAATAAAACTTGCTTTTTTCTCGAAAACCGATTGATTGAAATTGACTATTCCGGAAAATTCAGCATTCTTAAATTCTATTTCATTTTTAAAATTACACGCTTCAAAAGTTACACTTTGCATAAACAATACCGAAGAACTTACATTATTGGCAATTTCGGCTACCGTATAAACGCTGTCGGTGAATGTGCAGTTATAAAATGCAATGGGCGAATAAATTATGGTGTTAACATGCGCCGAATTTTCAGGAAAAAACATACCTGCTTTACTAAAATTTAGCACACCGTTTATGGTTTTATTTTTCAGAATAATCGGTTTACGATTTTTAATATCGTTTATAATTGTTTCAGCATCAACTATATTGGTAGCCTTATTGCAAGCAAAAAACGTAATAAGCAAAACAGGAACCAATAAACTAATAATTTTTTTCATCTTTTTTCTACAATTAAACTAAAAACTAAGCGTAAAACAGGTTTCTTTTTCCGACTCGGAAGTTACGCTAATATTACCTCCGTGCATACGCAAAATTTGTTTCGATAAACTAAGCCCAATACCTGAACCGGTGGGTTTTGTAGTGAAAAATGGAATGAATATTTTATCCAACACATCTTTCAAAATACCGCATCCGTTATCGTGTACTTGCAACACCACATGGTCGCGCTTATCGGAATAAGCACGAATGGTAATTTTCGGGTTCTCGCGACCTTCCAACGCATGTATTGAGTTTTTAATTAAGTTAATAATTACTTGCTCAATAAGTTGTTCATCGGCAGTAATTTGCAATCCGGGCGGTGTAATTTCAATTTCAAAACCAATGCCTTTTTTATTTAATTCTTCGTGCAGCAAATCGTGTATATTATGTACCAACTGCTCTATTTTGAAAATAGTGAAGTTAGGCTTCGGAATTCGGGTCAAGTTTCGGTACGTTTCAACAAAATGAATAAGCCCGGTACTGCGCTTATGTATGGTTTCGAGTGCGTACTGAATATCGTCCATGGTTTCGGTGGCTTGGTCGTCGGGCAAAACTTGTCGCATACTTGCCGAAACATCAGCAATCATGCCGTTTACCGTAGCGGTTAGCGAAGCAATTGGAGCTATGGAATTCATTATTTCGTGCGTAAGTACACGAATAAGTTTCTGCCATGCTTCCATTTCTTGTTCTTCCAACTCTGCCTGAATATTCTTTATCGAAATGAGCTTTATGGTTCGGTTATTTAATCGGAATTCGGTGGCAAATATTGAAAGCTGAAGCAGTTCGTCCTTATCCGAAACTTTAATTAATCGGTTTTCGCCGGTTTTAATATCGTTCAAGGTGGCTTCAATTTCCGAATTCCAAGTTTTTAACGCTTTAATATTCTTTAAGTTATAAATTTGGAATAGCTTTTTTGCCGCATCGTTAATCATTTCAATCGAACCATCTTCGGCATAGGCAATAATTCCTATATCAATATGGCGTATAATATTCTGAATATAAAAGAAATGCTCTTCTTTTTCGGTTCTAATTTTCTGAAAATCGGTTATTACATCGTTAAATGCCTTTTTCAAATCGTCGAATGACGAACCCAAACCTTCGGTTTGAAAAGTACGCGTAAAATCCGAATATCGAATCGACTCAAGGAACTGTGTAATATCGCGGTTCGATTTCTCGACAAACAAAACCAGCGAGTACAACTGGTAAATAACTAAAGCAAGCAACAAAATTGGAGTTACGTAATACGTTTTAAGCGAAATTACAAATAACATGAGATATATGCTTGCAGCAATGGCAAGTACGCGAAATACAATATGGTATCTGAAATTTTTATAAATCATATTTTTCCATTCGTCGGTAAAGCGATGTGCGTGTTAGGCCAAGTTCTTTGGCAGCAAAACTCACATTGCCCTGGTGTTTTTTCAATACTTTTATAATTATAGCTTTTTCAACCTCTTCCAAGTTGTAGTTATCCAGCGCAACGTCTTCGCCGGAAGCTCTTTGTTGTTGCAAATAAAAATCGTTGGGCTGCAGTACCAGCGAATCGGTCATAATAATGGATCGCTCCATGGTGTGTTGCAATTCGCGGACGTTGCCCGGCCACATATAATTTTCGAGCAAGCGCAACGCTTGTGGCGAAATATCTTTAATGGTTTTTTTATACTTTTTAGCATATATTTCCATAAAATGCCGCGCCAACAATTCAATATCGCCTTGTCGGTCGCGCAAGGGCGGAATATGAATTTCTACCGTATTTAGGCGGTACAACAAGTCTTCACGAAATTTATTTTCGGCTATAAGTTGCTGAATATTTGCGTTTGTTGCACAAATTAATCGAATGTCAATTGATTTGGCAGTATTTGAACCAACTCGGGTAACTTGTCGGCGCTCTAAAACGGTAAGCAATTTAGACTGCATAGCCATGTTCAAGTTGCCAATTTCGTCTAAAAACAAGGTTCCTTTATTGGCAATTTCGAAGCGTCCGGGTCTATCGACTTTTGCATCGGTAAATGCACCTTTAACATGCCCAAAAAGTTCGCTTTCAAACAAAGTTTCGGTTATTGCACCCAAATCTACGCTAATAAAATCTTCATTCTTTCGAGGCGAATGTCGGTGCAATGCCCTGGCAACCAATTCTTTTCCGGTACCGTTTTCGCCCAAAATAAGTACACTTGCATCGGTGCCGGCTACTTTTTTAATGGTTTCAAATACGCGTTGCATTTCGGGCGAATTGCCTATAAAATCGCTAAACGCCTGATCCATCATGGCACGTATGCCGGTTTGCTTAACTTTTAAACTATCGACTTCCTTGCGCGACTTACGTAATTTAATTGCCGACGAAATAGTAGCAATCAGTTTTTCGTTTTGCCATGGTTTATGCACAAAATCGGTTGCACCAAGTTTTATTGCTTTAACGGCATTTTCAACATCGCCGTATGCGGTAATAAATATAATAATTGCAGCAGGATCAATTTCCAGAATTTTTTCCATCCAATAGAATCCTTCTTTACCGCTCGATGCATCTTTTGTAAAATTCATATCGAGCAAAATAACATCGAAATCTTCTTTTTGAAGCAATTCGGGCAAGATTTCGGGCGATTCGAGTGTTTCAATTTTTTCAACATGCTGCTTCAACAGCAAGCGCAAAGCAAACAAAATATCTACATTATCATCAACAGCCAAAATTCGTCCTTCTTTCTTATTCATACCTTATTTATTTTCAGGTGGTTGCCTCAATTATTATTTTCACTCATTCAAATTGTAAATGTATAATTTATCGGCTAAAAATGGCTACATCTATAAAAAAAAACCTTATTTTTTTATATTCAGCTATAAAATGGTTTAGTTTATAATAAATATTAAAACAACCGCTTTAATCCATTCGTCTTCGGTAAAGCACTTTAATAAATTTCGATTCGGGCATCGGAGTGTAAATCTGAATCAATTCCCAGTCTTTATCGTAAGTTTCAATTGAATTTTTTAGCATTACAATTCGTTCTTCGGAAGTAGTTTTTTCGGCTGTATTCCAAGGAAATGCAACAATTCTAAATGAAATAGGCGTTTCCAATCCCGATATTTTCAATTCCATTTCAACACCTTGATCGTCATTTAAAAGAGGAAGCGGTAGACTGATTTCGCGCATAATTACTTATTTTTTCAATGAGAAGTAAAATTTACTAACACATTAACGCATAGTTCAATTAATTTATTTAATCAATGCGCACAATTTATCAGCAATTTGGCAATTCAATTTAGCAGTGCTAAAATTCGAATGTAAAACCAAAAGTAAAATAAAAGACAAAGAAGTCTTTTATTGTTAAAAATGTGTTAATTCAACAAAAAAAAATTGAAAACTGAAAATTTCACCGTATATTTGTTAGAGAAGATAGGAATTAAATTTTTTTATATATCTTACCCCTGCTTGAACTCTCTCGGAGTAAAAATATCAAGCATACCGTTTGTGATACATACCTCTGACAATCTCGGCAGCCCCCCACTGCCGAGATTTTTTTTGAAAAAATTACTTACTTTTGTTCTCATTAAATTATTAAAAATTTACACTTGTATGAAGATTCTAAAAGCTGTTATAGTATTGACATTTATAACGTTATCGATGCAATTATTTGCACAGGATTTTGAAAAATCGCCTAAACAATATTCGCTTGAATTAGGTTATAGGTACAATTTTTCGTCGAATTTTGTAAATAACGCAAGTTCAGGCTACGGCATGTTGTTTGATTATGCTTGGCAATTGTCCGGTTTCAAAAATAAAAAAGCAGCCTATATTTCGGTACCTTTAGGCTATACCTCGCTCATGCCAAATTCGGCAACCGATAAGCGTGCAAGCATTTTATCGTACGGTTGGACAGTACGCCACGAATTAGCTAAAGGTAAAAGCACAATTCCGTATATTGGTTATTGCTTACTGCTGAACCAATATCGCGAATCGGGTACCGACGGCAGTATTTTCGGGCATCAAACAAAATTCGATTTTGGTTTTAATTTCAAAGCACAATCGAAATTTAAGCCTTATGCAAAACTCGAATATAGTTACACACGCTATCCGCGCTTTGGTAATAAAGAAAGCTACAAAGTACATGCAGCGGAAGTTAAACTTGGCATTCGCTATTAGTAGCATTAAGAAATTTAACCTTTGACCCTTATGAAAAAGCTATTAATAAGTTTGAGTATTTTACTCGGTTTTACAATTTTTACCGAAACAATGTATGGGCAAAAGTGTGCCGACAAGCATACCGAAGCTATGATAATAAAAACCATGAACAATGGGTATTCATCGGCTGAATTTGGTTTGGTTGAAACTAATTATTCCGTAATTGAACAACGACTTATAAAAGCACAAGGCGTTCGTTATTTTAAAACCGATTCGGTTAAAAAAACTATTTTGGTCGAATTTAACCCAACCGTTTTATCGGTTGAAAAATTGCAAATTTTACTTACGGAAAATATTCTAAAAGAAAAAAAATAGCATGCAACAAAAACTTAAATTAGCCTTGATGCTAAGTATTTTAACCGTAATTTATAACCTTGCCGAAGGATTAATTTCGGTTTATTTTGGTGTAAGCGACGAAGCATTGGCACTTTTTGGTTTCGGAACCGACAGTTTTGTTGAAGTTATTTCCGGAATTGGCATATGGCACATGGTTTTGCGAATGCAAAAAAGCCCGGTAGACCAATTCGATGCATTTGAAGTAAAAGCCCTACGAATTACCGGTTTTTCGTTTTACGTTTTAACCGCAGGACTAATAATTGGTGCCGCTATATCGGTTATTACCAATAAAGTACCCGAAACTACCATGCCGGGTATAATTGTTTCGTCCATTTCTATTTTAACCATGTATTTTCTGATGCAGCAAAAGCTTAAGGTTGGCAAAGCACTTAATTCGGAGGCAATTATAGCCGATGCCAATTGTACCAAAACATGCTTTTACCTTTCAATTATATTGCTTATTTCGAGCGGTTTGTACTATTTTACCGGCTTTATATATGCCGATTTGTTAGGCTCGTTGGGCATAGCATGGTTTGCTTTTTCGGAAGGAAAAGAAGCTTTTGAAAAAGCCAAAACAAAAAAAACCGCGTGTGCTTGTTGTGCCCATTAAAAACTTATATATTTAAAATTAAACTACGTACAAATGAAAACGCTCAAATTTAAAACTAACATTAAATGCGGCAGTTGCATAATTAAAGTAACTCCGGCTCTGGACCAATTGGCGCCCGAAAAATGGAATGTTGATACGGCAAATCCGGCTAAAATACTAAGTATTGAAACCGACAACGCCGACGAAGTGGTAAGCAAATTAAAAGAAGTTGGCTATTCGGCACAATTATTAGCAGAATAATGGCAGAAAACAAACAAGTATTTGGGGTCGAAGGCATGTCGTGCGCGGGTTGTGCTTCGGAAGTGCAAACTACGCTTAACGGCATTGAAGGTATAAAATTGGCAAATGTTAACTTTGCAAACCGCGAAGCCTTTATTGAATTCGACGAGAAAAAAATATCGGTATCCGAAATTAAACGCATTATTTCGGATACCGGCTTTGTTTTAAACGAAAACATCGATTTTGCAGAAGAAGATCGCAAAAGACAAAAATACCTAAAGCAGCTAAAATACAAAACAATAGCTGCTTTCATGTTTTCGACCCCGGTTATGGTATTGTCTATGATTTTTCACCATAACACCGATATAAATTATTGGTTGGCAGCACTAAGCATTCCGGTTGTTGTTGTATTTGGCGGTGTATTTTTCAAGAATGCCTACAAAAAAGCGCTAAATCGCTCAGCTTCCATGGATACCTTGGTAGCCACCGGAACAGCAAGTGCCTTGTTATTCAGTTTATTCAATACTTTTTTTCCCGAATTTTTACTTTCGCGCGGTATTATCCCCGAAATTTATTACGAATCGGCAACCGTTATTATCAGTTTTATTCTGCTGGGACGTTTTTTTGAAGAAAAAGCAAAATATGCAACCAATCAAGCGGTTAGAAAGCTTATTGAACTTAAGCCAAAAACAGCTGTTCGCATTAGGGAAAATGTCGAAGAAATAGTTGATGTACAGCTACTTGAATATAACGATACGGTAAGAATAAAACCGGGCGACAGCATACCTGCCGACGGCGAATTAATTAGTGGCTCCGGAACGGTTGATGAAAGTTCGATGAACGGCGAGCCAATGCCTATAGAAAAAATTGTTGGAAGCCGAGTAATTGGCGGAACCATTAATACTTCGGGCAGTTTTTTGATGAAAATTGACAAGTTGGGCAAAGATACCGTGCTTTTTAAAATAATTAAAGCCGTACACGATGCCCAAGGCAGCAAAGCACCCATCGAAAAAATTACCGACCGAATAGCAGGAATTTTTGTGCCGATAGTTATTCTTTTAGCACTCGTTATTTCGACGCTTTGGCTTTTGTCCGGAACCGAACAAGCTATTGGTATGGCATTTACAAGTTTAATTAATGTATTAATTATTGCGTGCCCTTGCGCGTTGGGTTTAGCCACGCCTACCGCCATTATGGTTGGTTTTGGCAAAGCTGCCAAACACGGCATTTTGCTGAAAAGCGCCGAAACTCCTGAAAAAATATCAAAAATTGATACCATTTTACTCGATAAAACCGGCACCATAACCCAAGGAAAACCGCTCTTGCAACAAGTTGAAATTTTGGGTTCGGAACCGGAGCAAAACATTATATTGAAGCACGTAATTAATATAGAACGACTATCGGCACATCCGTTGGCCAACAGTTTAACTTCCGACCCAAGGTTTGAAAACCTTGAATTAATGGAAGTTAAAAAATTCAAAAATACCGAAGGCTATGGACTTTCAGCCGAATGCGAAGGAATAAATTACTTACTCGGAAACAAAAAACTGCTGAAAAAAAACGATATTTCGGTTTCAACAGAAATAACCGATAATTCGAGCGTAATATATATTGCGCAAAACGGAGTTTATTGCGGCTATGTTACTTTTGCCGACGAACTGAAAGTCGGAAGTATGGAAGCCATTGCGGCACTTAAAAAATATTGTACCGATATTCGAATAATAAGCGGCGACCGAACCGAAGCCGTAAAAAACATAGCCGGAAAAATTAATTTGGTACAATTTAAAGGCGACTTACTACCTACCGATAAATTGGCTTACTTAAAAGAACTGCAACAAAATGGCAGAAACGTACTTATGGCGGGCGACGGAGTAAACGACGCTCCTGCCCTTGCACAAGCCAATGTAGGTTTTGCCATGAGCAACGGCTCCGATATAGCCATTGAAACTGCCGATGTAACTATTATGCACGGCGATTTGAAAAAAATAGCAAGTGCCATTAAAATTTCGAAAGCCGTTTTGCGAACCATTAAAGTAAATTTATTTTGGGCATTTTTCTATAATTTAATTGCAATTCCGGTGGCAGCCGGCCTACCGGTGCTTTTTGGCGGCCCAATGCTTAACCCAATGATAGCCGGAGCAGCCATGGCTTTCAGTTCGGTATCGGTTGTTTATAACAGTCTGTTATTGAACAGAATAAAACTTTAATTTATGCCATTTTAACCTTTAAATCAGCTAATTCAATAATAACTATTCATGTACATGTTTTTTTATTTTTGATGGAGATTAAAAAAAAATTAAAAAAAAATTAAAAAAGCATTATTATTTCAAAAATTGTTTTTATCTTTGTACCGAAAATGAAACGAGAAATCATTTCGATGATTAGTTCAATTTAACCAAAATAAAACAACTTTTAAAAACAAGTAACCATGAAAAAAGTACTTTTTATCTTAGCAGTGGCTTTCGCCGGTTTTGCAGCTTCTTGCAACAATGCAACTGAAACTGAAG
>JAIFNC010000253.1 GCA_020047935.1 Bacteroidota bacterium | reverse complement strand
AAATGGAAGCATCAGTTTCAGTTTGCCGGTTATTATGCGGCAAAATCGAAGGGGTTTTACAAAAAACAAGGTATTGAAGTAATTATTAACGAAGTTGCAAATACCGAATCGACAAATGTTGTAGTGAATGGCGACGCCGATTTTGGAATTGCGAATTCCGATATTTTGGTATCGCGAATTAATGGAGCTCCGGTAGTGTTGTTGGCAACTGTTTTTCAGCATTCGCCTTTTGTTTTTGTTACCTTAAGTGAAAACAGTACGTTAAATGTGCACAATTTTGCCGGAAAAAAAGTAATGCTCGAACCCCATGCAGCCGAATTGCAAGCATATCTAAAATATGATCAAGTACCACTCGAATCCATGAAGTTTTTGCCACACAATTACAAGGTAGAAAAATTGCTAAGCAAGGAAGTATTTGCCATGTCGGCTTATTTAACCGACGAATTGTATGTACTCGATTCGCTTAAAATTGGGTATAATGTATTTAATCCGCGTGCCGGCGGAATCGATTTTTTTGGCGATGTGCTATTTACCTCCGAAAAAGTGTTGAGGGAAAATCCGGAATTGGTGCGAAAATTTGTAAATGCCTCCATGGAAGGTTGGAAGTATGCATTCGAGCACGAAAATGAAATTATTGAACTTATTTATAATCGTTACAGTAAGCGCAGAACCTTAAACCATTTGTATTTTGAAGCTCGGCAGATGAAACAATTGGTTATGCCCGATGTGGTTGAAATTGGCTATATTAACAAGCAGCGTTGGCAACGAATTGGCGAAATTTATGCCGATTTGAACCTGATTCCTGCCAATTTTAACTTGGATGGTTTTTTCTACGAGGACAACGAAAAATTTAATTATGTTGTTATTTATGTTTCTCTAATAGCAGCAGTTTTGCTGCTAATTATATCGGTTATTGCTTTCCGATTCTATAAACTGAGTACCAATTTGAAAAAAGAGAGCGTACAAAAAAAATTGCGCGAAGAACAACTGGTTTTGCTCGAAAAACAGTACCGCGATTTGGTAGATTATGCGCCGTATCCGATAATTATTCATCAAATGAATTCGGGAAAAGTGTTGTATATAAATCAATTAGCATGCGAAAAGTTTGAGGTTTCGCGTACAATAGCCGTAAATTTATTCAATTTAGGATTTTTCAGTAATCGGAACCTTGGTAAAAGCATTGCTGAACAAATCCGAAACCGGGGGTTTATTCGTAATGTGGAATTGGAATTGCAAACTGCACATGAATCGAAATTCTGGGCGGTAATGTCGGCTGTTCAAGTACAATTTAATGGCGAAAATGCGGTGTTTTGTGCAGTATTAGATATTTCGGAACGAATAGAGATGGAAAATGAATTACGAAAACTAAATTCGACCAAGGATAAATTTTTTTCTATAATAGCACACGATTTACGCGGACCGGTAAGTACCCTAAGCCAGTTTTTAAATTATGCAGTGGCAAAATTCGACTCCATGCAAAAAAGCGATTTGCAACAATACCTCAATAGGCTAAACGATGTTGCTTCAAACACCTATACCTTGCTGGAAAATTTATTGATTTGGGCAAGTATGCAAAAAAACGAGTTGAAACTACAATTGCAATTGAATAATTTGAACATCCTTATTCAGAAAAATATTGAATTATTGCAGCCTACTGCCGACCAGAAAAATGTACGGCTTAATCTTTTACCGAGCAACAAAGTGGTATTCAATTTCGATGCAAATTTATTTGAAACCGTTATTCGTAATTTAGTTTCGAATGCAATTAAATATTCATATGCAAGTAGTGTAATTGAAATTACGCTTTCAGAAACTCAAAGTACTTATGAGTTTTCGGTTAAAGATTATGGCATAGGAATGCACAAAGAGGTGGCTGATTCGCTTTTCGATATATCGTCAAAAAACAGCAGCCAAAAAGGAACCGCCGGCGAAACCGGTACCGGACTTGGCCTTATTTTGTGCTACGACTTTGTTCAATTGCACCGTGGTGTTATTGAAGTTGACAGCAAATTTGGAGAAGGAACAAAATTTACGGTTCGGTTGCCTAAGTAAAATAGTTACAATGCTAAGTGTTTCTATTTCATTCAAAGTACGTTAACTAAGATACAAGCGCTTAAATTTGCAAGCTATTCATTTTCATAAAATTCCCGAATAGTTCCCATATAAAACTCTTCCCAGCCTTGTACAATGTTTTCGAAAGCTTCGTCCGGAATGTTGGTATGTCGTACTTCAACGCTTACAAAATTTTTGTCGGGGTGCAATTTAATGGTAACAATCGAAGGTTCGGTCTGTTCATCGAAATCCCAAGCTTGTTTTATCAGTTTGTTGGGAATAAATTCGAGGTTTTTGCCGGTAATATCGCCATCCCATAACGAAAATTCACTGTCGGGTTCGGTGCTCATTACGGCAGGGTAGCCCGACCATAACTCTATGGTTATAGGGTTGGTAAGTGCGGTGTAAATGTCTTCAACTTCGGCTTCTATTTTAAAATACTTTTTATAATCTTTCATTTTTTTTTCTTTTATTTCGAAATACAAATTTACAATACTTTTTTTGTTTTTGAATACGGTTTGTCGTAAATTTGGTAAGCTAATTTATTCCCAAAAAATGATGCTGCAAATTTATTCGAAACTGATATTATATGTTTTTTCCGGTACCGGAAATGCTTATAAAATAGCTCAATTTATAAAAGAAAAAGCAACCGAATTTGGCTTGGAAACCGAAATTATTAAGCTTAAAACCGGTGTAATTCCTTCCACAGAAAAAAGCGAAAAAAAACTATTGATTGGTTTTTTAATGCCAACACACGGGTTTAATGTACCGCCTATAATGCAGGAATTTGTTTTTAAATTTCCGAAGGATATAAACGCCGATGTTTTTATTTTGAATACGCGCGCAGGCTTGAAAATGCATAAACTTTTTTTGCCCGGTTTAAGCGGATTGGCGCAAATACTCCCTGCTTTTATTTTATTGCTGAAAGGTTACAAAGTGATAGGAATGCAGCCTATGGACATGCCTTCGAACTGGATTTCAATTCACCCGGGAGTTGGTCCGGTGGTGCAAAAATCTATTAGCGAACGTTGCGAGCGAATTACAAAGAAAT
This sequence comes from Bacteroidota bacterium, assembly GCA_020047935.1. GTDB lineage: Bacteria > Bacteroidota > Bacteroidia > Bacteroidales > JAIFNC01 > JAIFNC01. The sequence continues at coordinate 2,683 of JAIFNC010000253.1, read as the reverse complement.
TTACATCAAAAATACTTACCGGCAAAAGCGCTTATAAAGCCCTATGGTCGCTTCCGTTGGATATTGCCATTATTCCTGTTTCGTTTTTGTATTATTTTTTTGGTCGATTTTTTCTTTCAAAAACATTTATTTATAATTATAACTGCAATTCGTGCGGATTATGTGCCAAAGAATGCCCTGTTCATGCCATTGAAATGCATAACGATAAGCCTTATTGGAAACTTACCTGCGAAAGTTGTATGCATTGCATGAATTTTTGCCCGAGTCGAGCTATCGAAACGCCGCATGTTTTTGTAGCGCTGGTTTGGTGGAGCATTGGTTTTATAAATGCCATGCTTGTAATTCCGTGGCTTAAATACCAAACCGGACTCGCGCCCGAATCCGGTTTGGGCTATTGGCTGTATCAAGCAAGCTACATTGCATTAGGTTTTTTGGTAATTGTAAGTACTTATTACATGCTGCATTACCTAATGCGCTTTAGGTGGTTTAGTAAAGTAATTTCGTTTACTTCGCTTACACATTTTAATTTTTGGCGCAGGTACAAAGCACAATAGTTCGTTATTAATTTGTGTAATTATTTAATTCTTTACAATTTAAGTTTTAAACGTTTTCGTAAAATAATATGGAACGCAACGAATTTCTACTATTTGAAGCATAGGCAAATATTAAGTCCAACAAAAAGTATTCAAGCCCTACGTGAAAATTTGAACAACATAAAAACTATGTTACGATTAGGTATAAAAACAACAGCAGAAAAAATAACAGAAACGATAGAACTATTTTCAGAAAATCGTTGGAAAGGAAAACGAAAAAACAGGACAAATTACATAGGAATATTTGAGCTATTTATTTGTAATTCAAATAAATAATGTTAATTTTACTGCATAAAACAAAGGGGCAGCATAACAAAAAATGCTACCCACTAATACCAAAAATGTTCTTTGATATGGCAAAATTAACAAAAACCAATAAAATTCAACCGCTTCGCGGTTTGATAAACAAAATAATTCAATAAATGAAACCGCGCGTTTTACTTGGCATATTAAACTGGGGTTTGGGTCATGCGGTGCGATGTGTGCCGGTGGTTTCCGAATTGCTTAACCAAGGTGCCGAAGTTATTATTTGCGGCAACGGCAGCAGTTTAGCACTGCTGAAACGTGAATTTCCTGCACTGAAAGCCATTGAAATTCCGGTTCCTGAAATTCGATATAATTCGCAAGGTTTTACGCTTCTTGCGGGCATTGCCATTGTTTGGCGTATTATTTTTTCTTTTTTTGTTGAAAGAAAAGCTGTGCTCAACATTGCAAAGCAATACGGCATAACACACATTATATCCGACCATAAATTTGGATTGCGAACCGGCAAGTTGCCCACTGCCATTGTTTGCCATCAGCTAAGCTTGAAACTTCCGAAGAAAATAAAATTTTTAGAAAAACCTGCCAATTATTTAAACCAAAAGCTGTTGCAAGCATTTAACGAAATCTGGATTCTAGGGGTTCTTTCTTTTCAAACCTTGCAGGTTTTAAATACTTGGAGGATCTCCGAAGAAAAGACTTGCCAAGTTGCGGTTATTTGTTCCGGTCCCGAACCGTGGCGGACTGAATTTGAACGTAAAGCACTACTTCAACTTAAAAATACTTCAATTAAATTTATCTTGGTTCGCGGTACAAGTAAGCAAACCGAAATTGAATTACCCAATGCAATTAATTTAGCTACTCGTGCCGAAATTTTAGACATAATTTCGAAAGCTGAATTTGTGGTTTCTTTAGCCGGATATACTTCTATATGCGATTATTACAACGCCCAAACTAAAGCCTTGCTTATACCTACGCCAAACCAACCCGAGCAAGAATATTTGGCCGAAAGGCAAAAGAAATTCGGGTATTTTCAAGTAAGCAGTTTTGCCGAAATGAATATACCCGAAGCTTATGAAAAACGAAACGAATTAAAGCAATTTCCGAAATCGAATTCAGAAAATTTGCTTCAAAAAACTATTTATTCTTTTCTTTATACAGCACAAAATCAATCTGTTTCTTCTCTAAATTTGTCCTAACCACTTGAACGTAGTAATCATCATCCAAATCGCGCAAACCAATCATGCCTTCAATGCGGGTTTCGATAATTTCGGCATACAAACCCCATTCGGTTACGCCCGAAATGATGGCATCGAACACTTGCCCAAGCTTGTCTTGCATAAACTCAACCTGTTTGTATTTAATCGAAGTTCGTTCTGCCATAGCGGCTTTGCGTTCTTGGTCGGATGAATGTTTGCAGCGCAGTTCCAAGTAGTTCATTTTAACCGATTTACCACCGTTTAAATAGCGGTCGAGTAGGCGATGCACCATTACATCGGGGTAGCGACGAATAGGCGAAGTAAAATGCGTGTAATGGTCGAACGCCAAACCGTAGTGCCCAATATTTACCGGGTGGTACTCGGCTTTTGCCATCGCGCGTATTGCCAACGACGAAATTACGTCTTCTTCCGGTTTGCCGGTTACATCGTCGAGCAGTTTGTTGATGGATTGCGCCACTTTAGTATCGTTGCCCGAAGCAATTTTGTAACCCCAACGTTTAATAAATCGGCTGAAATTCAGCATTTTTTCCGAGTCGGGTTTGTCGTGAATTCGGTACACAAAATTTTTGCGGTCTTTAACCTTTTCTTTGCCCACAAACTCGGCAACTT
>JAIFNC010000243.1 GCA_020047935.1 Bacteroidota bacterium | reverse complement strand
GGTGCTGCGGTTCATTCAACTCCAAAACAAACCTTTCTTCAGTTTATTAAGCAACTTTTTTCTATTGAATTTATTAAATCGGTTTCGGCCCTTTTCTTTTTGTTGCTTTTTGTGGGTTTTAGCGTTTGGATTATTGAGCGACGGAAAAATACCAATCATTTCCAGAAAGGATTATAAAGTTCCGATAACCACTTCGGGGCGGATATTAGGAATTATTTGGATGTTTACTGCGGTAATTATTATTTCGAGTTTCACGGCCAATATTTCGTCTACCTTAACCGTAAGCCGGTTGCAACATAATATTTCGAGCATGAAAGACCTGAAAAAGTATAAAACCGGTACAGTTGCCGGCTCGCGAAGTGCAAAATATTTGCTCGATAAAAATTTTATTTATGAAGAGTATACCAATGCAGAAGTCTTGCTAAATGCCTTAGACAGTAATATAATTGAAATGGCAATTTACGATGCGCCGGTACTTAATTATTATATTTTAAATCATAAATATTCGCATACCTTAGAGTTGTTGCCCAATAAATTTAATACTGATTATTACAGTTATTCTTTACCCAAAAATCATCCGTTGTATTCCGATATTAATATTTTGTTAATTAACGAATTAAATACCGTTGCTTGGCAAAATATTTTAACCGAATACGATTTGAATGAAAACTAAAAACCCCAATAAAACTCGAAAATTTTATTGAGGTTTTGTTCATGATTTTAACAATCGGTTAAAACAAGTTCATATTGTCCAACACGTTCATAACTTCTTTTACCGCTTTTGCCGAAGCATCCAACATCGCACGTTCTTCGGCATTCATTTCAATTTCAATAATTTGTTCAATCCCGTTTTTGCCCAATTTTACCGGTACACCAACTGCTATGCCGTGCAAACCGTATTCGCCGTCGAGCATGGCGCAAACCGGGAAAATACGTTTTTGGTCTTTTGCAATTGCTTCAACCATCTGGGCTGCTGCTTCGCCCGGAGCATACCAAGCCGAAGTACCCAATAATTTTACAATTTCGCCGCCGCCGGTTTTGGTACGTTCAACAATAGCATCCAGTTTTTCTTTCGAAATAAGCTGTGTAACCGGTATACCTGCCACTGTTGTGTAACGAGGAAGCGGAACCATGGTGTCGCCGTGGCCGCCCATAAGCAATGCCTGAATGTCCTTAGGCGAAACGTCTAACTCGCTTGCCAAAAAAGCACGATAGCGAGCGGTGTCCAAAATACCTGCCATACCAAACACTTTGGTACGCGGAAGTTTGGCTGCTAAAAACGCTGCATAAGTCATTACATCCAACGGGTTGGAAACAATAATGATAATGGCATTGGGCGAATATTTAACTGCCTGTTCGGTAACGCTTTTTACAATGTTTGCGTTGGTCGAAATAAGGTCGTCGCGGCTCATGCCGGGTTTGCGCGGCAAGCCCGAAGTAATAACAATAATATCCGAATTTGCGGTGGCTGCGTAATCGTTGGTTACTCCTTTTACGCGCGTGTCGCTCATACGAATAGGTGCGGTCTGCCAAATGTCGAGTGCTTTACCTTCGGCAAAATTTTCTTTAATATCCACTACAACCACTTCATTGGCTGCTTCTCTCTGAGCTATTACGTCGGCTACAGTTGCACCTACGTTTCCTGCTCCAATAACGGTTACTTTCATATTTCGTATTTGGTTGAAATTTTTATTGAATACGGTTATTCAATGCAGGTGCTAATTTATTTATTTTTATTCAGTAAAACAAATAGTTTTTTCGATATTTTGTACATAAATTAAATAAGAAAAACTATATGTGCTTTGCTTATAGTTTTTTATTGATGTGCTAGGTTCGCTAAAACCTATTTTTAAACATGTTTTTTGAAGAAAAAATATAGGGTTAAGAATTTTGTTTCTTTAAAACAACAACAAAACCTTAACGCACACTGCTCTCACGACTTTATACCAAACCGTTATCAAAATGCCGTTATTAATATTTGGTATAATGCCGATGGATTAGCATAGCCTGCACCGACTAATCGGGGTTACGGAAATTTATTTTCGGTTACATTATTATCATTCGGTATTACATAAGCTTTCGGCTTGTTCAGGATTAAATTTAGGTATTATTGCCTTTTTACAATTTTAAAGCATCGTATTTTTATACGGTGTTTTTTTTGTTTTTGGCATTTCTGCTGTGGTGTTAGCATACATAGCGTAGTAAAAACGAAGCAATATATTATTTCTACTGTACGAAGTTAAAAAATTGCTGTAAAACACTTATTCACTGTACTTTACTTTGGTTCATAAACTACAAAGCAGTTATAAATGCATTAAACGTACCTTTTTACATAAATTTTCAACTTCGTTAAGTAGAACTAACGCAATAATTTTTTGACCAATTTATTTCTCGCAAAGTTGCGTAGAGATTAAAAACGTAAAGTTAAGCAGCGTAAAAAAAGCAATTGACCAAGTTTAATATTTGGTTCTATATATTAGCGCTAACAGCTTCAGTAAGGTATAAACTTATCGGTTTAATTTTTCCGGAAAAAACAGACTTCAATTTAAGGCAGCTTTTTTTTGATTTTAACCTTGGTATTGCTTAACTTTACAGTTCAAAATTACAATTTTTAATATTTTTATAATGAAAAATTTAAGCGTTATTTTTTTTGCACTATTGGCAAGCTCCTGCTCCGGACAACCGACAATAAACAAGATTATTAGCGATAAAAGCTCCGGAAAAGAAATCTTATACGGTTTGTGCAATCGCGAGGGGCTTACTACCGGCAACTTTGCTGTTTGGTTTAATTCCGAATACAACTTGTACGAACCGGAACAAGGAATACTTGCCGATATTCAGCCCGAACTTTTTGCCGATATTCAAATTAAAGTATTTTTGGGCACCTGGTGCGGCGACAGTAGACGCGAAGTTCCTCGTTTTTATAAAGTGTTGGACAAAGTAGGCTTCGACGAATCGGCTTTAGAAATTATTTGCCTGGATACCTCGAAAAAAGCTGAAGGTTTTGATACCGAAAAAATGAATATTTTACGTGTACCAACTTTTGTTATTTTCAGAAACGAAGTAGAAATAGGCCGAATAATTGAAACACCTAAAACTACCTTAGAAACTGATTTCTACCATATACTAATGGGAATTTAAACAACATTTATTATGAATAGTGAATATAAAGAACGTTCGACCGAAGGACAAATTTTGGGTATTATAGCCCTGATATTAGGCATATTGGCGCTTATAATTTCGTTTATTCCTTGCATAGGTGTTTTAGCACTTATTCCGGGCGGAGTAGCTATAATTTTAAGCTTAATTGCCTACTCGCAAGCCAATAAAGCCAATGCTTCGAAAGGAATTATTATTGCGGCATTAATTATTTCTTTTATTGGTACTGCCATAGCCGGTGCGTGGGGAACCATTATGAATGAATTTGCCGATTGGGATAAACTTGACAGCCGAATTGAAAACATTGGCAACCAGCTCGACGACTTGGAGAACACCATGGAAGAACTGGAAGACAGCACTGCCACCGATTCGGATACCAATACACTGGACAGTTTAGAAAACGAAATGGATAAATTAGACAACAATGCTACCCCGGAAGGCGGCGGAAAAGAAAAAAATAAGCAATAGACGCTAAATTTGAAAACTTACCGCATAATAAACCTTTTTTTTGCCGGAGTTGCAGCCATTATTTTGCTGTATTCCGGCATTTTTAGTACTGAAAAATCCGATTACCCAATACGTTGCATTCATAAAAATTTATTGGGCTACGAGTGCAGTTCGTGCGGACTTTCGCGCGGATTTTCAGAGGCGGTGCGCGGAAATTTTTCCGAAGCAGAACAACTAAACCTGAATACCCTTAAAATATTCATTTTTATAGCAGGGCAATTCATGCTTCGGCTTCTTATCGCAATTGTTCTCAAATTACAGCCACTGCAATTCAACAAAATAATTAGATTTGATATCTTTGCAAGCGCAATTTGGTTCATATATGCATGGTTCGGTCTTATTGCCGATACCTTAACCATAATTAGTAAAACGCTTAAATTCTGAAAATTATGTTCAATAAATTTAGCCTTATCTTATGTATAGTTTTGCTCGCTTCGTGTAAAAGAGAAACGGTGGTTACCGAAATAATTTCGACACATGTAAATGGCAACCCAATGGTGGTGCACTATTACAAATACAACGGAAACGAAAAATACAAAGCAATTGAAGTACGATTACTGCCCAATGGCACCGACGATACAAGAACCGAATTTAATGCAGCAGGTAAAAAACACGGCAAATGTTTTTCTAATTTCGAAAACGGAAACCCCAGACTTGAAGAAACCTACGAAAATGGTTTTAAGCAAGGAAAGGTAAAGATTTGGTACGAGAACGGCGAATTGGAATACAAGGGCAATTTCGACAATGGTTTACCGCACGGAACTTGGACTTTTTATTCGCCGGAAGGCAAAAAACTTAAAAAGGTAACCTACGATAAGGGGAAAGAAATAGAAAAAACGGAGTATTAATTTACTCCGTTTTTTCATTACGATTAAACTAATTTCTTGAAATCTTCCAACAAAAAAGTTTCGCGTTCCTTTATGCCTTTGGGTGTGTTTTCCAAAATTGCGCATTCTCGGTACAAATCGTGTTCAAAAACTATTACATACTCGCCTTCAACCGCTTTTTTAAAAAACCGTTCTTTATCACTTAAGGTTTGCAGCGGTTTGGTATCGTAGCTCATAACCCACGGCATTGGTATATGCGCAGCCGAAGGTAATAAATCGGCAGGAAAAACCACCGTACGATCTTTATAATTAATGTGCGGAATCATTTGTCCGTCGGTGTGTCCGTTATAAAACTCGACCCGAACATTCGGAATAATTTCGCATTCTTCTTCAACCAACACTAATTTGCCGCTTTGTTGCAGTGGCATTATATTCTCAGTCAAAAACGAAGCTTTTTCTCTTAAATTTGGGTTTACCGCCCACTCCCAATGCGCTTTTCCAACGTAATAAGTTGCATTCGGGAAGGTTGGTACCAATTCACCGCTTTCGGTTCGCGAAATGGCACCGCCGGCATGGTCGAAATGCAAGTGCGTAAGCACCACATCGGTAATTTCTTCCGGTGCAAAACCTTTAGCGGCCAAACCTTCAACAATTCCGCCGTTTCCGTTCAGAAAAAAATGACTGCGAAATTTTTCGTCTTGTTTGTTTCCAATTCCGGTGTCAATTAACACTTTTCGGTTTCCATCAACAAAAAGCAAGCATCGCATGGCCCAATTGCACATATTATTTTCGTCGGAAGGATATTTTTTACTCCACAACGATTTAGGCACTACGCCAAACATAGCACCGCCATCGAGCATTAAATTACCCGAATCTATCGTGTATAATTCCATACTATCTACTTTTAATAAGTTTGAAACCAAGCAAACATAGCCAAAGTTGCCGGAACGGCTGCTTGTATATGGTCAAGTCCGTCCAGAGGCATTAAAGTAACTTTGTTAAAGCCTTTACTTTTGAAATACTCAGCTGCTTTTTCGCTATTGGCATACGGAACAGTACCGTCAGCCTTGCTGTGCAAGAGCAAAATCGGCGATTTGGGTGTCCATGTAAGTACTTCGTTTTGTTTTACCGCTGTCCAAAGTGCACTGTTTTTATTTTCGAGGAAATTAGTAAAAAACGACGGTGTAAAAAGAAGCTTCAAATCGGTGGTAAGTTCCGGATTAATCTCGCCTATGGTTTTTGAACCGTTGAATAAGCCATTAATTTTTGCAGCATATGGCGAAGCAAAAATAGCGCTCAAATCGGCAATTTTATAATAGGTGTTGTATGCATACAGCAAAAAAGCCGGCAAACCGGGCGAGCTATATTCGCCCGAAGCAAGCAAACCGTTAAACATGTTTTCCATATCGAATGGGCCTGCCATAGGCGCCGAGGCTGTTAGGGTTATTTTATCGGAATAGTCTTCTTCAATACTTTTTTGTGCTGCCATAGTTACATAACCGCCTTGCGAATAACCGCCAATAAAGTTTTTATTATTCAGTATAATATTATTCTTGCTGCAAAACTCTCGGGTAGCCAATATAATATCAACCACCGTGGCAGCCGAAGTTTTATTATCCAAGTATGCCTGCGTAAGTTGCGAGTCGCCCATGCCCAAATAGTCAGGAATACAACTTACATAGCCCAATGATGCACCTATACCACCGGTTATTCCTTCGTAAAGAAATAAAAACTTATTCGACACAACTTCGTTTCGCTTTGCTTGTGTACCATGCTGAAAACTAAACAGCGGCAAGGCTGCGGTGGTAACGGGCACAAAAACGGCTCCCGACAAAATGGTAGACTCGCCCGAAGGAGTAATGGAAGTGTAAGTGATTTTGTACAACTTAAAACTGTACTTTAAAGCCAAATCTGTTTCAATTTGCGCCAAAGCCATCGTTTGCTGCAACTGTTCTTTCGTAAATTCGGTAAGCAACGTGGCATTTACCAATTTGCCCCGTTCAACTTGTGTTTCAACTATATTTTCTTCGGAACAAGCAATAAAATAAGCCGAAAAAACAAAGAGTAGAAAATACTTAAATGTTCTCATATTAAGTTTATTAAATAGAAAATAAATATTAGCTTAAAAAAGTGATTCAGCCTTTTTGAAAGGCATTTCAAATTAAGACCGCAAGGTATTTATTATTTTTATTAATAGCATAAAAATTAGCAGCTAAATAAGATTGTTTGCAACAAAAAAAATCCGGTACAATATTAGCTTCTTACAAATGGTTGTATAATTAAAAATTAATACTTAATTTTGAACGAATTGCTTATTTTTGCACCTAATTTTCAGGATCACACAACTGAATAAATTTGAAAAATTACCAACTATGAAATTACTTCTTCGAAATATATTTTATTTACACTTTTTAATTAGCTTATTATCAGTTCAATGGGTAGCTGCACAACAAACCAATATTGCGCAACTGCAAGACCAACTTAAAAATGCAAACAACGACGAAAAAATTGTTATAAATTCGCTGCTTTCCGAAGCCCATATGGCAGTTTCGGACTGGAAAGCAGCAATGCAATATGCAAAAGAGGCAGAAAAAATTGCAAAAAAGCAAAAATCAATTGCTGAACTAGGTAAAATTTATAGCTTACTGGGCGATATTTCTTTTGCCAAAACGGAATATAAAGATGCGTTGAATTATTATGAAGATGCAGCAAAATATTACAAGCTTAGTGCAAATATAAATGCACTGGCCACAACCTACTATAATATAGGAACCTTAAATACAATTTTGAACAAAACCCTCAAAATAGACAATGCTTTTGAAGAAAGTTTAAAATATGCACGCCTTTCGCAAAATAAAGGATTGATTTTAAAAATTACCGAAGAATTGTTTAATTACTATTACGAACGCAATAAATACAAGCAATCGCTTGCCTATTTTAAAGAATATGCACAAATAAAAGATTCGACTTTTACTATTGAACAAAAAAATCAAATTACCGTTTTGCGGCAACAATATGTAGCGGAAAAAGAGCAACTCAAGGAAACTCAAGAAAAACTTCAGGTTACCAATAAAGACCTGGCAGCTACAAAAGATATTTTAACCAAAACCGACTCTACACTATCAATTGTTCAAACCCAACGCGATACACTGAGCATAATAACGCATATTCAATCGGAAGAAATTGAAGCGCTTAACTTCGAACAAGCTTATAAAGATCAAGTTATTAAATCGCAAGGTATTTTGCGAAATGTGTTAATTGGCGGTATTGTTATAATTCTTCTATTTATGGGATTGTTACTGCACCGGTACTTGTATAAGAAAAAAACTGAAGCAATACTCCGTCAACAAAAAGAAGAAATTGAAGCACAACGCGACAATTTAGAAGAAATGAACAAGGAATTGGAGCAACAAAAGGAGGAAATAATTGTTCAACGCGACGAAATTTTCTTAAAAAACGATCATCTTTCAACTGCATACGAAACTATAGAACAGACGAACAAACATATAACCTCCAGCATCAAATATGCATTAGAAATTCAACGCGCAGCCTTACCTTCGGAAGAAATAATGAACAGCTTAATTCCGAATCGTTTTATTTTTTATCGTCCGCGCGATATAGTAAGCGGCGATTTTTATTGGGTAAGGCAAGTAAACAACAAAACAATTATAGCCATTGCCGACTGCACGGGACACGGTGTGCCGGGCGCTTTTGTAAGTATGTTGGGAATTTCGTTATTAAACGAAATAACCTTACGTACTAATGTTTTTTCTGCAGCCGATATTTTGGAGGCACTGCGACAAGAAGTAAAAAGCTCGTTGAAACAAACCGGCAAATTCGGCGAACAAAAAGACGGAATGGACATTGCACTGATAGTATACGACGCAAAAAGCAAAACCTTGCAGTTTTCGGGTGCAAACAACCCGTTATATTATATTCGCAACAACGAATTAAACGAAATTAAATCGGTTAAAAACCCAATTGGAGTTTATCCGCGCGAACTGCCTTTTTCGAATACAACCATTGAAATTGCGCCAACCGATGTTTTTTATCTTTTTACCGACGGATTAGTTGACCAATTTGGCGGTGAAAAAGGCGACAAACTAAAATCGCAACGATTTAAAGCTATTTTAACCAAAATTTCAACAAAACCGATAAAAGAACAAGAAATTCTGCTCGAAAAAGAATTTAAAACTTGGATTGGCGACGAAGAACAAATTGACGACATTTTGATTGTTGGATTGAAATTCACATAATACAACCGGAAGAAGAGATTTCGTCATACATTGAACTTTTAAATATAACTTATTAAAACCTATTTTAACCTTATGAGAAGTGCCGTAATTGTTGTTTTATTCGCTTTTTTTAGTTTAAGCTCATATTCCCAAAATGTTAAAGATACCATTCAGGTACATACCGACAAAGCTGAGCTAACGTATAAATGGAAACTTATTTCGGACAATAAAGCAAACCCAAACAAGGGCTGCTATGGTTGTGCGTCGTTTTATTACAAAATAGAGCGAACCATAAACCCCGACAAGGAGGGCTTTTACCACTACTTTTTGTATTTCATGAGCAACAGTTTTTACAAATCGGGCAACCTAACCGGAACCTACGTTCGCGATATTAAAATAGATTTGATTGACGGTGAACAAAAAACTACCGTTGTCGACCCGTTTTGGGTATTGGTTCCGCCACGTTCCGACTCCTTTAGCGGAGTACACATGGCTGCCAAATTCAAGTCGACCGACCCTAAACAGTTGCTTTCTATAGCATGGGGCGAATTTTCGGTTTACTAATTTCAAAAAACAAAAACAATGACCGATAACGAAAAGTATTCCGAAATATCCATGTTCGGAAACCGACTTAAAATACAGCTTACCGTACAAAAACTATTAATTGTTTCGGGTAGCGTAATTCTGGCACTCAGCGTAATTTTTTCAGTTTCCTACTGGAATTTAAAACGCGAATTAGACCGAACACAGCAAATTCTGGAAAAAGATAAGCTCGAAACCTTAACCGAAATTGAGCAAATTGTTGATAGATTGCGTGAAAACGACACCGAATTTTCCAAAGACATAAGCGACATTAAAGGCAACATAAAAGTAATTCTTGACCGAACCGATAATATCCGCAACAGCACCGCACCGGCTCGTCCGTTCGAAGACGTTTTGCCGCCGGAATAAAAACCACCGACGCAGAAATTTAAATTTTAATAAGTGCCAAAAAGTTAGTACCTTTGCAAGCTTGTAATGTTCAATATGGAAAAAAGTTTAAGTACCTTAAAATTCCGAAAATTTGCGAGCGCTTATACCAGCACGGTAATAAGCGTAGCATTAGTGTTGTTTTTGTTCGGAGTAGGAGCCTTGCTGGTGCTTAACGCAAAAGTTTTATCCGATTACGTAAAAGAAAACATTGGTTTTTCGGTAGTACTTACTGAAGATGCTAAAGATGCCGACGTGTCGTGGTTGCAAAAAGAACTCGACGCCCACACTGCAGTAAAATGGACCAAATATATAAGCAAAGAACAGGCCGCCGAGGAACTTAAAAACGATTTGGGCGAAGATTTTGTAAGTTTTTTAGGTTACAACCCACTTTTTGCATCTATTGATGTTAGGCTAAAATCGGACTATGCAAACAACGATTCAATTGTTAGTTTGAAAAACTATTTAACCAAATACGAACTTATTCAGGAAATTTATTACCAAGAATCGTTAATTGATTTAGTGAATAAAAACGTACTGAAAATTAGCGCTATTTTGCTTTTTTTTAGTTTATTATTGCTCATTAGCGCTATAGCATTAATCAACAATACCATCCGATTATCGATAAATTCGAAACGGTTTTTGATAAAAACCATGCAACTGGTTGGTGCAGCAGAATTGTACATTCAAAAGCCGTTTTTATATACGGCAGCCCTTACCGGCTTAATTGGCGGAGCGCTTGCTGTACTTATGTTGCACTTGTTGCTGTTTACAGGTATGTCGGAACTTTCCGAAATATTGGTTTACAACAATATTTGGTCGCTTTCGGTATTTTTAATTCTACTGGGCATTGTAATATCGTGCCTTGGTTCGTGGTTTGCCGTACAAAAATATTTATATACAGAAAAATCGTTATTATACTAAAATGATAAAAAAAGATTCAAACACAGAGCCACAATTTGCCCTTGCAAAGCAAAATTATATGCTGTTGCTTATCGGCTTATTTATTATTGTAATTGGTTTTGCACTTATGTCGGGCGGAAAACCTGCCGACCCAACGGCTTTTTCGGAAGATATATTCAGTTTCCGACGTATAACCCTTGCCCCTATTGTGGTGGTATTTGGGTTTTTGTTCGAAATTTTTGCCATTATGTACAAACCAAAATCGGAATAATAACCGGCATTTTGGTTGTAAAACTTTCAGATGAATAAACAATTCGATTTTAAAGCAGGCGAAGTATTGGTTTTCGACAAGCCACTTACTTGGACATCGTATAATTTGGTTGGTAAAGTGAAATCACTTTTACGCCTCCTTCCGGAAGGAAAAAGTATAAAAGTAGGTCATGCCGGCACATTAGATCCGCTTGCCGGTGGTTTAATGGTAATATGTACCGGCAAAAAAACAAAAGAAATAGATACTTTTCAGCTAACAAAGAAAGAGTATGTAGCCGATATTACGTTTGGCTCCACTACCCCTTCATACGATTTGGAAACGGGTTTCGATGCATTTTATGAAACAAAACAACTTACGAGTGAAAAAATAACCGATTTGCTAAAAACCATGGAAGGCGATTATATGCAGCATCCGCCTTTGTTTTCAGCAAAAAAAATTGATGGCAAAAGGGCCTATAAAAAAGCTCGCAAAGGCGAAAAATTAATACTGGATGCCGTAAAAATTACCTTTTTCGAACTTGAATTAATTGGTTATGCCGAAAATATTGCCAAAATTCGAATTGTTTGCAGCAAAGGTACCTATATTCGTTCTTTTGCACACGATATAGGCAAGGCACTCGATTCCGGCGCGCATTTGTCGGGGTTGGTAAGAACCAAATCGGGCAATTTTTCGCTGGAAGATGCCTACTCGGTTGAAAGTTTTGAAGCCGAATTTAGAACGTATTTAACAAATTTAGCATTAGCATAGTCGTTGAACAAAATATAAAACTTATCGCAATGAAACTGTCGAAATTTAAGTACACCCTACCACCGGAACTGATAGCAAAGTATCCGACAGAAAATAGAGATGAATCTCGATTAATGGTTTTGAATCGCGCGACCGGCGAAATTGAGCATAAAATTTTTAAAGATATTATTGAATATTTTGATGACGGCGATATCATTGTGGTAAACGATACCAAAGTTTTTCCGGCTCGTTTGTACGGAAACAAAGAAAAAACCGGTGCTCAAATTGAAGTATTTCTACTTCGCGAATTGAACCGCGATCAACGCTTGTGGGATGTATTGGTAGACCCGGCGCGTAAAATACGTATTGGTAATAAGTTGTATTTTGGCGAAAACGATTCGTTGGTTGCCGAAGTAATTGATAACACTACCTCGCGCGGAAGAACCTTGCGCTTTTTGTTCGACGGAACACACGAAGAATTCAAAAAAACGCTACACGAATTAGGCGAAACTCCGCTTCCTAAATTTATAGGTCGCAAAGCTGAGCCATCCGACAAAATTAATTATCAGACTATTTTTGCCGAAAAAGAAGGCGCAGTTGCCGCACCAACTGCCGGGCTGCATTTTAGCAAACACCTGCTCAAACGCCTTGAAATAAAAGGTATTAAGCGCGCTGCCATTACATTGCATGTAGGTTTGGGCAATTTTAGAGGAGTTGATGTGGAAGATTTGACCAAACATAAAATGGATTCGGAAGAAATTATTATACCCGATGTAACGGTTGATATGGTTAATAGTGCCATTGAAAACAGAAAACGTGTTTGCGCAATAGGAACCACAGTTTTGCGAACCTTGGAAACTTCGGTTTCAACCAATGGCAGGCTTAAACCTTATGTAGGCTGGACCAATAAGTTCATTTTTCCGCCCTATGAGTTCAGCGTACCGTCGGCTATGGTTACAAATTTCCATTTGCCGCTTACCACTTTGCTTATGACAGCTTCGGCGTTTGCCGGCTACGATTTGCTTTTTAAAGCCTACAAAGTGGCAATTAAAGAGAAATACCGTTTTGGTACGTATGGCGACGCCATGCTGATTATATAGACTAATTATAGTACTACAAAAACAAAACTTTGGTAAGACTCAAACCTTACCAAAGTTTTTTTTTTATATATTAAGCGTAATTTTACCTAAAATATAAGTAACAGCCTTACCGCACACCTCCACCCTGCTACCCTTATACCTGCAAAGCAATTTACCTCCGCGTTCGGATAGTTGACGAGCAAAAAGTTCATTTCTGCCTAACTTTGCAGCCCAATATTGGGTTAAGGTTATGTGTGGCGAACCGGAAACCGGGTCTTCGTTAATGCTTATGGTAGGAAAAAAATATCGCGAAACAAAATCGCAGCCATTACCGGGCGCGGTTACAATTACGCCGTTTATCATTATATTTCCGAGCAATTTAAAATTGGGTTTCACTTCCAGCACCTCGGCTTCGGTTTCAAAAACAGCCATTAAATCGTTGCCCGACGAAAAAACTTTAAGCGGCATAATTCCCAACGCAGTTATAAGTACAGGCGGCATTCTAATTTCTTCCAAAGGCTGCACCGGCATATCTAAGGTAAGCAAATCGCCGCGCTTGCTTACACGTACCACACTGCCGTCCTTTTTCTTAAAAGTGAGGTCGCTAAATTTATGCTTTAGCTCGTTAAAAATAACGTGTGCAGCAGCCAAGGTAGCGTGCCCGCTAAACTCTATTTCGGTTTTGTGGGTAAACCACCTTATTTCGTAATTTAGTCCTTTATTAAGAATAAAAACCGTTTCCAAGGTGTTTTCCGAGGCAATTTGCTCCAGTACTTCGGTTTTATACATGATATCAAGCAAGCAAACTGCAGCAGGGTTTCCGGCAAATAGTTTATCGGTAAATGCACTAACCTGGAAGTATCGAATTTCGGTCATACGTTCGAATTTTTAGTGTAAATATACTAAAAATTCAACACATCTTTAAGTTTTTTATAACCTGCTTTGCTTACCGAAATTTTAGCACCGTTCCGAAGCAATAAAATATAGGAATCTTTAGAGAAAAGTTCGAGTTTATATACGGCTTCAATATTCACTATATAGGAACGATGCACCCGAACAAACTGCCCGGCATCTAAATGATTTTCGTAAAATTTCATCGTTTCGTTTTTCAAAAATCGTCCTTCGGCAGTATAAAGCATCACATAATCGTCCTGCGATTCTACGTAAAGCAAGTCTTTGGCCGGAATAATTTTAATAATACCGGCATCTTTTATTACAATTCGGGCTAAGGTAGTTACACTGTCGGCCACCTGTCGGCTAAGGTTTTTAGTTGCCTCTACCGTGGGTAATTGCTTTACTGCTTTATCAATGGCTTCAAAAAGTCGTGGTTTCGTATATGGTTTCAGCAAATAATCTACGGCATTGGCTTCAAAAGCTTTAACAGCAAATTCGTTATAAGCGGTTGTAAAAATTATTCGCGGCGGATTGTCAATTAACTCCAACATTTCGAAGCCGGTAAGTTTGGGCATTTGAATGTCGAGGAAAATTAAATCGGGATTATGCTTTGTAATGGCTTTGTAACCTGCAAAACCGTCGGTACAAACTTCGAGCACCTCAATATCGTCGCGTTCGGCTAATCGACCTGAAAGCAACTGTATGGCCGGCTCTTCATCTTCAACAATAACTACCGTAAATTTAGCCATTACTGCGGAATAAAAATTCGAACATTAAACTCGTTATTTTTTTTCGAAATGCGCACCAAATCGTCGCGATCGTATATAAGCAACAGTCGGTTTTTTACGCTGTCAATACCCAGTCCGGTGCCTTTGTTTAGCGGTGCACCGGGGTCGTAGGTGTTGCTTATAGAAATATCGAGCAGGTTATTAAATTTTCGGCAATCCAACTTTATTTCAACCGGCACCAAACTTTCGGAAACCCCATGTTTTACCGCATTTTCAATAATAGGTTGGAGTATAAGTGCCGGAATTTTTCCTTGCATACATTCAGCATCAACCTGCGGGTTGAAATTTAGTTTTCGACCAAACCGTATTTTTTCGATATCCAAATACGCTTCTACATTGTTTAATTCGTTAAAAAAAGGGCTTATTTCTCGTTTTCCGGCCGCCAACGAATATCGCAAATATTCCGAAAGCTTGGTAATCATTTCTGAAGCTTTTTCGGGGTCGGATACGGTTAGCGAGCTTACCGAATTTAAACTGTTGAACAAAAAATGCGGGTTAATTTGGGCTTTCAAGTAATTAAGTTCAGCTTCTTTTATAAGCGATTGAAGTTTTGCTTCGCCAATAATTTTTTCCTTAAAATTCTCGTAATAAACAATTACATAATACGTAAGTGTTATGTTGAAATACAGTAGCAAACCAATAAATAAGCGCCAACCGATAAAGGTATCGAGAATAGCATTGTATGCATCGTTTTTAAAAATATACCGCAATAAATTGTCGGAAAAATAGAACCAAAGTGCCACTAAAATAAAAGCAACTGCAATATGCTCGATAATAAGTTCGGGCACCGATTTATTTTCGATATTAATATACATAATAGGGAACCAAACCGCTAAACCCATAATACCGAACATGGTATAGGTAACCAACGAATCGACCAAAACTATAGACCATTCCAAATTATACAACTGCCACAAAACAAAGGCATGCACCAAGGTTACCAGCGCCCAAGCCAATATATAATTAAGCGTATTTTTGAATGAAGTAAAAAATGGATGGTTCATAATAACGATTGCTAAATGATTACCAAATAATAGCCGATTGTTTTTAAGCAATCGGCTACAATTATAATTAAAATTCTTGACATTTTAAAGTATTTTACATCGAACGATAGTTTTTCACTTCGCCGCCGCCAAATATGGCAATACCTTTAATGTATAAGGTTTTGTTTAAATCAATAACATTATCGGGCAAAAAGCGTCTTTTATCGGTATAGCCGCCAAAAATAGAAACCACATCAATACGTACGTTCCAATCGGCAGGTACATATACGGTACTTCCGCCAAATAAGGTAAATACGTCGAGTACTGCACCGTTTTCAGAAAGTTTTGCGCCGGTTAAGTTAATTTGCGAGCCACCGAATATTGAGGTTAATTTTCCGCCCAAAAAATTATCCGAATTTACATAGCGTTTATTGCCGCCAAATATGGTAACATCGTCCAATGAATCGGTATTCGACGAACTTTCCGATTCGCCCATAAATACTTGACTTCCGTCCTTGCTGCGCGATTTATGACCCAAAATCATGGTTAAACCGACTACAACTAAAATTACCGGCCAGAAAATTCGTTTGAAACTGAAACTTAAATCGAATAATTCGGGGATAATAAAAAACACACCCACAGCCAACAAAATAAAGCCGGTAGTTTTATTTCTTTTGGTGAAAATAAAATAACTTCCCAAAAGAATTAAGAACATTTGCCAAGAGAATATTGCATCTTCAATAAAATATGGCAGAATATTGAAGTTTGAAGCCATAACTGCTGCCCCCATTAAAATAAGCGCTGCTCCTAAATAAATTCGCTTATCACTTTTGTTAGTTTCCATAGCTAAGGTATTTTAAATTAATATTTTAGTTCAATTCATTATTGTTTTTGTTCTTTTTGAATGCCATTCCGGTAAAAAATATCCCGATACCAACTACAATTAGTGCAGTAGGCCAGAAAATTTTCTTCACATCAAAAGGCAAATCGTAGAACTCGGGGATTAAAAACAATCCGCCAATTACCAGCAAAATAACTCCTGTAAATCGACTGCTGCGCGACGAAAGCAAAGCTAAACCGATAAAAATTAACCAAGTTTGCCAATGGTAAAAAATAGTCCACCATTTAAAATCTATATAACCTAAATTGTATAGCAGAAAAAATACCCCTACTATAATTAAAATGTTCAAAAGTATATTGTAAAAACTCAAATTACACAGCTTTTTCGGTAAGTGGCTGTTATTAGTCGGTAAACAACCAAAAATTTCGAAAATACTTAGTTTTAAACCTAAAACTTTCGGTTAAAATCACGCAAATAGCCAAAATATAACCATATCCATTTGCCAATTTCTACATTTCGTCTATTTTTGCAGCTTTACAAACAATTGCGCATTTTAATTGCTATGAAAAACCTAATGTTGCTCTTACTGTATGGTACCGTAAGTATTTCGGTTATTGCACAAACCGTTTTAAAACCGGGCGATTTGTATTTTACAACCCTTAATTCCGACGGTGCCGACAGTTTTGAATTTGTTTGCATGACCGATTTAGCCGCCGGTACCCAAATTTATTTTACCGAAAAAGCGTGGAGTACTGCCTTAAATACATTTGCAGGTTCCGAAGGTACGGTGCTGTTTACAGCAGCTTCTGCAATTCCGGCAGGCACTTCCATATTCTATTCAGGCATTGCCGATTCACAATTTCAAATTCTAAATGCTATATCGGTAAGCAATTCGGGCGATAATTGGCTGGCATTTACCGGCTCGCCCGAAATACCTAACTTTATAGCCGGTATTGGTTGGGGCAAAACCAACAATTGGCTGTACACCGGCACCAACGATTCGGATATTCCGCCCGGGCTTTCGGCAGATAACAACACAATTGTACAATTAG
>JAIFNC010000094.1:1725-6972 GCA_020047935.1 Bacteroidota bacterium | reverse complement strand
GATATAACCAAGAGCCGCTCATGGGAGTTGAACCCACGACCTGCTCATTACGAATGAGCTGCTCTACCACTGAGCTAAAGCGGCTTGTTTACGGCTGCAATATTACATATTTTCTCGAATATTTACACTTTTTTTTAATGTTTTTTTGTCGCAATTGTATAAAAGTACATTTTTAGCAATTTTACTTACGCGGCTTAATTTTTATTTTATCGCCCGGTTTAAGCGATTTTACGGTACCGTGGGTTAAGTTATTCAGCTTCATGATGGTAACAAAATCGGCATACGGATTATGTTTTATTACCGCTGAATAGCTTACCGGTTCGCCTACCGGCGTAAGTTTGTTTTCGGTGGTTTTGTTGCTTGGCGCGGCTTTCCCTTTTCCGGCCGAATATACTACCAGCTTTTGCCCCGGTTTTATTAAATTGCGCGAAATATTGTTCCAGTATTTTAAATCGGCAACGCTTACCGTCGATACTCGGCGGCATGTAATCGTATCGTTTTTTGCGCGATGGTTCGGGGTTTATAACCGTTTCTTTCGGAAACAAATAAATGGAATCTTTATGTTTATAAATTGAATCGGCTAAAGTTTTAAATAATTCCTCTTTGTTGGCAGGCAAACAAAAGGCATAAATTTTATTGATTGCCGGAATTATATCGACCTTATATTGCGGATTAATAAAGCGCAATTCGTCAATATCAATACCCAACACTTCCGAAAGTTGTAATAAGTGCAGCTTTTTGGTAGCAAGTAAGTTAGCTATTTCGGGCTGCGAAACCAATGCCGGTTCAATTTGCAATTCGTTCATAAACGCATAAACATACTGAAGCGCTACAAAAGCCGGTAAAATATCGCGAGTTTCGGCAGGCAAAAATTTGCGAATGCTCCAATAATCTTCGGCACCTCCGGCTCGCTTAATGGCCTTATTTACATTGGCCGAACCGCAAACATAAGCTAAAAAAGTTAAACTGTTGTTGTTATACACATCGTACAAATCGGCAAGGTATTTAACCGCAGCTTGAGTCGATTTTTCGAGATTGCGTCGTTCGTCGACAAAAGTATTTACTTCCAATTGGTAGGCACGCGCGTATTTATACGGAATTTGCCAAATACCCGAACTTCCGTCGGCAGGGCGGTAATAATTATCGAAACCCGAAAGCACCAGCGGCAACAAGGCATATTCGCGCGGAAAACCATAGTTTTTTAGTTCTGAATATATTAGTCCGTAGGCATTGTCGTATTCGCCCAATGCACCGTTGAGAGCCTCTGTATTTTCGAGCAATTTAACAATATACTCGCCAATTATCGGGTGGTATTCGAGCGAAATAATATTCGGAAACGTGTTCAAACTGTCAATAATACGGTTGGTTGGCGGCAATTGATACTTTCTTTTGGCATACAACGCATTTTTTGCCAGCCCTGCCAATTTCGATTCAATATTAAAATAACTTTCCGAAACAAAAACCGAATCGAAACGCACGTCGGCAGGATCGTAAGGCAAAATTTCGCCCTCGTAGCCGGTACGTTTGGTTTCGGCTAAAAATGCTGCATATTTTAAAGCTTTGTCGGTTTCCACAACGCTATGCACATCGAACACATATTTGGTGAAAAACGAATTAAACACCCCGCCCCTTATTTTGTGGTCGAATGCAGGAATTTGCAAGGTAGAGTCTATGGTATATTGAGCATATAAACTACTGATTGACAGCAGCAATGCAAATAAAAAGCTTGTAAATCGGAACTTCATACTAAAAAATTAAAATTACCGTGCAAAGAAACTAAAAAACCGCTTGCCAACTGCCGGATTGTGCATTTTATTTCAGAAAAAGAATTATACCGAGTTCTTTCGCATTCGTATTACTTTATATACAACCCGTTGCTGTTTACTTTTATAGTTACAAATTGCTTATTTTGTTCAAAATCGTTATAAAACGGTTTCAAATTATTCCAAAAAGCTTTTGTTTCCGGTGAAAATGAAGTTTCGGCAGAAAATTTTTCGGTATTAGTTTTATTCATTTTGAAAGGAAACATCCAAACCGGAATTTTTGCCGTATGCTTTTTTGCTTGCACTGCAATAATATACAATTCTTTAATTAGTTCGTCGGTTAAAGGTATACAGCCAATGGTTACGCAATTGCCATGAATAAAAATATCGCCTCCCAAGTTTTCGGCTGTCGAAAGTTTTTTGTCGGAACTGTTCGGATAACTGACACCTAACGACAAATGAAAACTGCTCGTTGGATTAAACCTATCAATATAGTAAAAACCTTCCGGAATTTGTCCGTCGCCCATTTTGCGTTTTGGTCCCAACGTGCCGGAACTGCTGCAAAACGGATAAGTTTTCAGCAATTTATACACTGTTTGGTCGGTATTTTTCACCCAAATTTGCAACTCGCGTTCGTGCTTATACGACATTAGCAGCAGGTTAAAATTATCGAAACTAAGGCTTTGTTTTGCAAACTCTGCACGCAAACCGGCTTCTTTTTGTACATACGCTTCGCGAACACGTTCGTACTTTTTTTGCTCGGCAGTAAAATTCTGAGCAAAAACAGATTGAACCATAAAAAGCAAATATATAAGTCGGAAAAAAGAAGTTTTCATTTATTTTAATTTACATAGTTAGGGTAGAACCAAGTACAGGGTATACAGATAATAGTAAAATTATGCTTGTTGGTATTTGCTTTAAAAGTCGAATGTTTTGGTGTAGTTTAGTATAATCATTCGACCTTTAACGTCGCGGGCAACAGCCAGCGAAAGGCGATTCCATTTATTTCGTGCAACAAGTACATTGTTTACACTGTGTTCGAAACCCAAATAATCGGAAAAAATTATGGCATCATCGGTTGAAACCAATAAAATAAATGCTTTATTCATCGATTGTGTATCGGAATAAGTGCCGCTAATCAAAAGTTTACCTTGCTCCGGCAGTTGTAAGTTTTCTACTACCATATTCGTTCGTTCGGCAGGTACTTTGCGTACTTGAACCACGCTGCCCGAATCGGTTAATTGCGTAAAAGCCAGAAAATTTTTTCCGGTTGTGTTATCCCATTGCATTTCGGCGGTATAAATTTCGTCTGTTTTGCCGCCAAATACGGTGGTTTTATTGGAAAAGCCCAAAGGCGAAACGGTGGCTGTAAGGTTGCCCGCTGCATCGAACACATAAAAACCGGTAGCGGTGGACAAAAAAAGCTTACCCGATGCGGTAGAAGTTTTATAAAATGCGGTAGGAACAGCCACTAACGAACTTGTAATTTCATTTCCGTCGGTATTTAGCAATAACACCGTAAGTTCTTTGGTCGATTTAATTTTGGCTCTGCCAATAACCCAAATATTATCGTTTTCGGCACTTAATATCTGTTCTATGTGCAGGTTAGGAAAACTGCGGTTCCAGTATTGTGTTCCTTTATTGTCGTATTTAACTATCCAGTTTTTCGAATTGTCGGTTTCTTGCCCCGAATAACTTCCTGCCACCAAAATGCGTTCGTTATTACTTAATGCAACCGAACTTATGGCATTTAGTCGGTCGATATCGGGTGTAAAACTAACTTCTACTTGCCCGTACTGGTCCAGCTTTATAACATTCAGTTTATTGGCTCGCAGGTTCGCATCGTGGTACATTCCGGCGCAAACGGTTTCGCCCAATTTATTTCGTGCTATATTAAATGGCAAAAAATCGATAGAAGTGTTGGTTGGGCCTACCAATTTGGTTTTTGTATCGGACCATCGCGACACGTTTCCGGCATAAATTAAACCGAGCGTATCGTTTAATCGGTTATACACGCGTTTGAAATTTTCATCTTCGGGGTATAAATCCAGAAACGTACCTATGGCAGGAACCGACTTGCCCGAAAGCGCCTCTTTAAGCAGCATGTTGTATAGTCGGGAGCGAACCAACTCAAACTGCTCTGCCGACGGATAATTATTCAAAAAAGCAATATAACCGGCGTAAGTATTGGTTTCTTCGGCAATTGCAAATGCCATAGAGTCGCGTTTGAATTTTACTTTGTCGTAAAATTTGGCATTTGGGTATTGTTTCAAAAAGAACTCCAAATTATCCAACGAAGCCGGGTTGCTTGCCACTTCAAACGCCAACGAGTCGCGCAATCGCTTAGCTTCCCAGTATTGTGGCGCATCGGGGTAGCTTTTCATAAAGCCGTTAAACTCTTTTGGGCTGAAGAATCGCATGGCATCGGCAAAAGCCAGTTCGTTGCGCTTTACAATGGCTTGCGGTGTTTGTTCTGCAAATGGATACTTGGTAACAAAATTAGCATAGTCCGCAGCTAACTTCGAATCTTTTATTTCATTATAAGCCATGGCGTTTCGAATGCGTTCTACTTCCGGAACATGCTTTGAATCGGGGCAGGTTTTAATATATAAATCGTAGGTCGAAATTCGATTTTTGCTTTTAACAAACATAAACATTTTGGTTTCTATTGAATCTTTGGCAAAAACCATGTAATCTTTATCTAAATATTTTCTTCGAACTGTAAAAGTTTCCGGCGGATAATCGTCATATAATCTAATTCCATCGAGCATAAGCTTGTAGCCCGCAAAATAGTTATGATTCGCATACCTTGGGTCGCAATACATAAGCCCTATAGCAAAAGAAGCGTACGGATTGTTTTTGTCGTCTTCGAGCACTTTCACAAACATCGCTTCGGCTTTTGTGTATTGGTCTTCCGACAACAAATTGAATGCTTTTTGCATATTTTGTGCATAAAGCTGCCAAAGGTTTAAAAACAAGAAAAGCAAAACAAGTATTTTTTTCATTCCAATATCCAATATTAAGCGCTTCAACTATACAAGGCCGTAAATTTCGGCATTAAAATTCAATTTCAAAAAAAAAGAACAAAAAAAGCAAAAAAGTTTTTAGAATATGAAACAAAAATATGCTAAAATTAGTTATATAGGTTACTATGCTTTGAAAAATTGATTTATTAATTAAACTTTTTATTTCGAAAAGTTTACTAAAACCCTTGAACTATGCCGGCAAAAGTAGAAATTAAATCGGATTACGCATTGATAAGCCTGACAAGCCCCGAGCTTGACAGCAGTAACTCGCAGGAGTTCAAAGAGATTATTCAGCAAATATCGGAGAAAGGTATTAATAAAATGATTCTGAATATGGAAAACTGCAACTATTGCAATTCGTCGGGTTTAAGTGCTATTTTGGTAGCCAACCGAACTTGCAAAAACAATATGGGAAATTTTGCTTTATGTGGTTTGCAACAATCTATTGTAAGGCTTAT
>JAIFNC010000094.1:0-1699 GCA_020047935.1 Bacteroidota bacterium | reverse complement strand
AAAGTCTTGGTTCAATTCAAAAAAAAAGCCGCCCATAAATTTGGGGCGGCTTTTTTATAAGTATTTGTAAAACCAAGGATATTAGTAACCTTTGTTTTGTTTCATGTTCGAATTTGAAGTCAATTCAGATTTAGGAATTGGGAATGCAAATTTATAATCGCCTGCAGTCGGACCGCCATGCGATTGGTTAAATGCATCAACCAATGGAATAGGTCTTCCGGTACGAGCTAAGTCATAGAAACGGAAACCTTCAAAACAGAATTCTCTTCTTCTTTCCAATAAAATATTGTCTTTAGATACCGAAGTATAAGCAGTAGCACCACGAGCAGCCGTAATTTTATTCAATTCGGTAAGTGCGTTTGCATCGGCATTATTCAATTCAAACAACGCTTCTGCATAATTCAATACTACTTCTTCATAACGAATAAGTACGATATCGTCAGAATAATCGGTTGAAGGAAATTTAACCAAGTTTGTTAAGAAAGTTGGGTTTGTTGGGTCTGCACCAATAAGTCCTTGACGAACGTCGGTAGCTTCAATTGCGTTATCTAAATCGGCAAGCACTCGAATGTCGCCATAAGAAGTACCGCGATAAATATATTGCAAACCATTGATACCTACGTTATCGGTACTTGAGTAAGCCAATTGGAAAATAGCGTTCGGGCTGTCTTTAGTTAACCAACTGTTAATAAAATTAGCAGAAGAAACAATAGAATGCATATTGGTACCCATAACAGCTTCGCAAGAAGTTTTAGCAACTGCCCAATCTTTGAAATATACAGCAACACGCGATTTCAAAGCCAAAGCACCATTACGTGTCATATAACTGCTTGTACCGCCGGCATTTGCAGGCATTAAAGAAGCAGCTTTGTCAAGGTCGGCATAAATTGCTTGCTGTACTTCAACAGAAGTATTACGAACAGGGATTAAATTGTCGCCTTTGTATTCTTTAACATAAGGAATACCATCGGGCTGAGTTCCGCCCGTTACATACATCTGACCGAATAAACGTAATAAGTCGAAATGAGCCATTGCTCTAAGTGCATACGCTTGACCAACGATATCAGCAATTACTGCAGCATCTCCTACAAGACCGGCATTTTCTTTAGCAATAACAATGTTGGCAGAAGCTATCACACGGTAAATTTGCGTCCAAGTATCACGTGGGTAAGCATCAGCATCAGTCATAACCATAACAGCAGGGGTAATGAAACGACCCGATTTACCATTTGCATAGCAATTGTCGCTTCTTACTTCGCCATAAATAATAAAGTCTCTACCGTAATAGAATTCACTGGTTATACGGTTCATAGCACCACCCAATAACCCTTGAAGATCTTCGGCGGTTTTGATACCGGTTTCAACGTCTTTCTCTTGCTCTAAGGTTGGCTCCAAATCTTTTTCTGAGCATGCCTGAAAACCTACAAATACAAGAGCAGTAAATATAAAAAGTAATTTTTTCATGTTCTTAGAAATTTAGATTTAAACCAAATGTAATAGATTTAACCGGCGGATTGGTTAAACGAGTAAAACCATCGGCACGTACTTCAGGGTCATATTTCAAACCTTCGTCTTTAATAAATGTATAAATATTGCTACCTTTAACATAAACCGAAGCGCTTTGGAATTTAATTGCTTTCATCCAATTTGAAGGTAAGTTATAACCTAAAGTAATATCTTTCAAACGAGCAAATGTACC
>JAIFNC010000162.1 GCA_020047935.1 Bacteroidota bacterium | reverse complement strand
TCATATAGTTGTAGTAAGCATCCGCACCGCTTTTGCTTATAACCCCGTCCTTGCTCACATTACTAAGCGAAGCGTCCAAACCAATACCCGTCAATATTACATCTACCGCACGCTTATCATAAGCAATAATCGTTTCAATATACTCTTTCGATTTTAGCGGAATTTCTTTGAACTCCCACTGTTCCACCCCTGCATCGGTGGCAAAACTCTGGCTCGAAAATAATTTCCCCTGGTTCTCGCCCTCGCCGCTAAGTAGCGAAGTAATCTGTTTCAATTTATTTTCTACAACCTGTGTAACCATTACCTCACGGAACACCGTTCCAATTGTTACCCCGTTGTAAGTTTCCTGAATAGGTAAGTTTTGCGCCTTACGTTCCGCATTTTCCTTGCAAATACGTTCCAATACTTCTTTTTTATTTTTCACCCAACTGTACGGAATAATAACATGCAGCTTAGCGGCCAAACTGTTTTTCAAAAACGAATTAATATATTTAGGGTTCAAATTAGCCCCCTTAATCCATTCCTTCAAGCCATAAAACCAATGCAAATAAGCATATATCTCTTCCGCATAGCTCGAATTGCTGGTGTAGCTCATAGCCACCGGATATTTAAGCGGGTCGGCATCGTCAAGCATATGGTATGCTTCAAACTTCTCGTCATACATAGCCAACCAATCCCCCGTCAGAATATAATCAAAATCATCCCTATTCAAACTTGCACCCGTTAAGTACTTCATATTCTTAGTAGCCAATCGAGCCTTGTTGGTGCTTATAGCTTCAAGCCCCACCACAGGCAACTCGCCGCCAATTCTTCTGCTTTTTCTGAAAACATATTTCTGAAACAAGCTTTCCGAATAATAATACTCACGTATTTGGTTCAGTAAATAAAACCTATAATCTTTTAGGTTGAATTTAACCCAACTATCCAACCAATTTTCAATCTTCGCATCGCTCACCCAATCGCGCCTTACCTTTTCGCCCTCAATAATTTCGCGGTATAATTTAGGACCATTACCAAACAAAAACCGAATCTGTTTCTCAAGCAGTTCCGGTAAGTCAGGGTTATTCGCAATCGTTTCGCGCATTTCCAAAGGTAAGTTGTTATGCTGCTTACCAAAAGGCGCAACAAAAAACTCCCCAAGCTTAATCCATCATCCACCTGCTTAACCTCAAAAGTCAAACAAGTTTCCCCGTCACTCACCAACCCAATACTATCGTTCAGCCTATCAATTTTCATAACAATAAATTTTATCTATAATCTGAAATCTGTAATCTGAAATCTGACTTCTGTAATCTGAAATCTGACTTCTGTAATCTAAATATCAGTCCAAACCACCCTCATCCATTCAAACTCCGGCGGAAACGCCACCCTTCTTATCAGTATTTTGAAACACATTCGCGGCGTATGTTCCTCCTGCAAATCTTCGTAAGGCAAATACAAATCCGCATCCGTCTCAAACACATCGTCAGCCATGGCAGCACGTAGGCGGCACTTATTAACCAACCTCGCACCATTCTTTTCGTCCTTTTGATTATACCGCAAATGAACCTCATACACCAAACCTACCAAAACCACCCCCAAACCCAAAGGACAAAAAAAAAGCCCGCTCGCAGGCAGGCTTTTTAATTCGGGTTCTCATTTTGTTTCCAGCGTTCTTTCATTATAGTCGCTAATTCATCATCCGAATCCTTATCAGCAATAAATATGAAACAATTCACTGCTTGAGCTATTTTTAAGAAATTACGTAAACTTGGCGAATATCTCCCTGCAAGCATTCTACTAACATTACTCTGCTTTAATCCGGTAAATTCGGCAATTTGTTCTTGAGTAATACCTTTTTCTGCGGCAGTATCTGCTATGTATTTCAATAGCATCTTCTGTGCTTCAAATATAACACCCTCGTTTATTCGGTTGGGTTCCATGATTTTGAAAATTCTTTGTTTGAAAATAAATTGGCTAATCCTGTAAATTGCTTTAGCCTTAGCAATTCGTCGGCATCCATGCCTATGTTCTTAAGTATCCATGTGTCTTTTTTACCCATTATTATTAATTCAGCAACTATATTACTCATCAAATCTATGTCGTGGTTTCCCCTTGCGCGGTTATGCCGAATAGTACTGGCCATACGGTCAGTAAGTGGCTTATCAATAACCGATACAGGCATACAACCGTTTTCACGTTCATAAATAGCCTTATTTTTTTTCATTATTGTATATCGGTGAAAACCATCAACTATAATATACATATCCGAATAAATATCGTAATAACATACAATCGGCATAGTGTAACCATCTTCCAATATACTTTGCTCTAATAACTGCATTTCGGGTGTAGCTACATGGTTTGGGTTGTAATTGTTCGCTGTTATTTTTTCAAACGGCACCGGGCGAACATTATACACCGGTGATTTATAGGTGTTCATAATATTGATTTATATTTTGAAATTAATTCGTTCTGTCTTACAATCTGATTTTTTGTTATCGAAAAACTTAAGCTTTGGCAAGTAATATCATTCTTCAGAATAGCCATACACATCCTTTTCCAGCTTAACATATCGGTTTTATTGTCGTTT
Source organism: Bacteroidota bacterium (assembly GCA_020047935.1). Lineage (GTDB taxonomy): Bacteria > Bacteroidota > Bacteroidia > Bacteroidales > JAIFNC01 > JAIFNC01. The sequence continues at coordinate 5,612 of JAIFNC010000162.1, read as the reverse complement.
GGTGTTTCGTCCGGAATGCAATTAAATTTAATCACAATCTTATCGCCTATTCCTCTGTTAGAATAAGAACCTGTATTAATGATATTATTAGGCATGGTGCTTTCTAAATCATGAATATAATTATCAGGCAGTGGCGAACCTTGCTTAGTCCAGTATTTAATAAACTTAGTAAATTTCTGAACATAAACCTTGCGGGTCTCGTCGGGTAGCGTTTTTAATAAAAATTTACAATAGCTTCGCCAAGTATGACCTTTAGGTAACTGTATTTTCTTGCTGCCGGTGGCTTTAGTTCCGCAATAGATGTTTCCAAAATTAGCACCCGAAACCCTATCAACTACACGCAGCCAAGTACCGGGTTCCACCACTTTAAACAAGTTTAGCCCTGCTTTTTGTTCGTCGCCAAATGGTTCACATACTCGCATTTTATGAAGCGATACTCCTGCCTTGTAAAACAAGTCGTATAGCTTATTGTAAGGCTTATTAAATTTTCCATTGTAAATCCAAATATCTTCTACATTCCAATCGTATATTGGGTAAAAATTATAAACATTATCGGCTATTTTGGTCGAATAATGAATATTATTAAATGTTCCTTTATGCTCTCTTGCAATTGCACGGAAACGGTTTAAACTTTCATCAGTTCTTATTCCTACCAAGCAAGCTGTATTACCATGCTTACTTGCGTACCATTCGCCAAACTTAACTACAAAACTTTCGAAGGTAATTTTATCGTGATAAAATTCAAACATCTGATTGTTATAATTAATAATAAATTCATGCGAAGGCATTGGTCTAACCCATTTTTCTTTTTTAGATTCTTCCCAAAATATCCAAAATGGTTCGTACATCGAAACAGCATTAGTGGTTATCATTGGCAAACAAACCCAATACGGTATAATTAAATCGGCATTATTCAAAAACATTTCATCAATAAAATCAATAGTTTTCGTATAAAACGCTTCTAAATCAATGAATAACAGCCCTATTTTACGATTAATTTTATTCTTACGCATGTAATCAAATACTAAATTAAGCATAACACCGCTGTCTTTTCCGCCCGAAAACGAAACGTATATATTTTCGAAGTTGTTGAAAATATATTCAATCCGTTGGTTAGCAGCGTCATAAACATTTATATCATTATAGCATTTCATTTAATTCTGTTTTTGTTTTATTCTTAAAATATTCAATCATACCAACTTTCTTATCAACATTGGTATCAATCAGATTTTCCAATTTAACATTTCCGGTTAAATCGTAGTAGCGGCAATCGTATTCCTGACCGGTTCTAAAGGTGCGGTGTCCTGCTTGCACACGCAATGCATAGTCCCAAACCTTGTCAAAATATACCGTATTATTCAAGTGCTGCATGTTTAGCCCAAAGGCTTCCTTTTGGTAGCTTAATACGGTAGCTTTCGGGTAGTATTTCTCGCAAATCTCGCGGCTGGCTATATACTTGCAAAATATAATCGTTCGGCTTTGGTCAATGGTTTTAAAAAGCTCATCCAACACTTCGAATTTATTAAGTGTAATACAATACGAATGTTGCATTTTCTGAGTCATCTCTATAAAAATATTATTATTTTTCCACTGTAATACTTCATCGTCTAAGTATTTTTCTTTAAGCCCTTCATATACCGATTTAGATTCGTCGTCGAGTGAGTAAGGCAGTGTAGTATAATATTGGTTTACTTGCAAGTTCAAATCGCATTCAAAAACATAATGCTTAATCAGGCTGTACAAATAATCAATGTTTTCGTAGCCGGTTATAAACTCTTTAGTATAGCTTCTGCCGCCCATAAACTTAGTTACTTTAGTATAAGCGCAAAAAGTATTGTAATACTGCGCTAAGCTCATATTTAATATTTTAGGCGAAAGAAACTGCATTTGGCTATAAATGTCCAACAAATTACGACTTAGCGGTGTTCCGTTAAGTATCAGTTTATATTCGGCCATTTCGCTAAGCTGTAATAATCGCTTAGTTCGTTTAGCGGTGGCGTTCTTAACTTTAAGGCTTTCGTCTATAATTATAAATGGATTGCGAGCATTTTTAACCCTATTATAAACTTCTAACCAAATACGGTCAGAGGCTTGAATACTTTCGATGCCCGTATAATTAACCGGAACCAAAAAACCACCCCACAAATTAACTTCATCGGCTACCGAAGCAATACCTGTCTTTGGGCGAATAGTGTTAATTGGACCAATCCATTCAACCAAATCAACCGGTGAAGAATTAACCAATTCAACCGCAGCGCGAGTTTTACCTGTGCCGGGTTGCATAAATAATGCACCTACTTTAAAAGTATTTAGTTTATTTACAGCCGTTATTTGATTATCGTTTAAGGCTTTCATCTGCATTTATTTCAGTTGCTTGTATTATTTCAGGCTGATGTTTTTCAACAACATAATGCGGTTCCATATCCGCAGTTTCAGGATTAAACCACGCTTTTTTCTTGTCCGAAAATTGCAAATTTTTGCGTTCCAGTATCCATGCGCTTATCCAGTATGCGTTAGATTTTTGTACATCCCAATCCTCGCCAAACACCTGCGATTTTGGTATTAATGCTTCCGAACCGTCAAATGCGCGTGCTTTATAACACCTTACCGAAATTTCGGTAAGGCTTGCAAGCCTTACCGAATAACATAGGGTTTTCATTATATTTCGTTACGATAAGCATCGTTAAACCTACTCATCATTTCGCGAGCTTTATCCTCGAATGGTTTATAAATACTATAGCTCTTATTCATTTCGACATAATAAGCCGAAATAGCTTCTTTATATTGCTTGTCAGTTTTAAAGTTTTTTCTTAGCGGTTGAAAAGCATAGCCTGATTTTGTGCTATATTCTGAAAGTGTTTCGCCGGTATTGATAAGTTCTGCGCAAGCGGATGATACGCTTTTTCGGTGTGCTAATAAATTTTCAATATCCAAATTTAATTCTTTAACTATAGTAATAAATCTGTCGCTATCGGTATAATGGAATAATTCACCATTCCATTTAGCGTATTCAATTTCGTCGCCAACCAATGTAGTTAATTTACCTTGCATTACAGTAGCTACACCTCCGTACAAACCATAACCGAAATAACCAATATTGGCACGGTAAGCAGGTGCCGACCAAACAAAACATTTACCTTCGAAGTTTGCTACTTCATTAACTTTTAAAAAATTAGTAGTTCCCATTTTTCTATGCCGCTGTTATCCGTTGCCGCCGGGTTCTGAATGATTAACACTGCAAATATATATCAATTTTGATATATTCACAAGTTTTTTAACAATTATTTTTTAATTATTTTCGATTTGTGCGTCCGCCGCCAAACCTTATATTCCAAAATCGGTATGCTTACCAATTCAACCTTCGTTCCTGAGTGTGGGCAAACAAAAACACCCTTCCGTTTCAACTGTTTCTGCACCCCATCTATCGGCAAATTAAACGCTACCGATAATTTTGCTATATTTTTTTCAAAAGTAAAAATACGCTCAAGCGTATTAATTAAATAATATTCAATATTCATAATGTTTGTTTAAAATGTAAAATTACTAATTTAAAACAGCCTTTAGTTACTTCGTCGTCGTAAAACAAAAGAAAAAATAGAAAAATAAACCCTATTCCATATATTTTTTCATTGTTTTTCGACGTAATTAAACCATGCACACAAATGTTTTCATTTGCTTACCGACTGCTTGCGGGCTTTTTTTCAGATTTCAAACTTTCGTCTGTGGCTATTTCTCACAAAAAGCACATAAAAAAACTAAGCCTTTCAACGTTGAAGAAAAATCAATTACTAACCGAATAAAAGTTTTTTCAAACCTGTTATTCTGCTTACAAGTGTACTTTTAGCGGTAGTAATAAAATCTTTAATAACTAAAATATTAGTTACTTTTAAAATTACGTCATTACCATTTTATTCAGCATTTCAGTTTGTTGTGTCAATTCGCTTTCAATTTGCGTTTTTTCTAAAAATTGCTTTTTTAATTCTTCAAGGCTTAATTCCTTCGGCTTTTGGACCTGCTTTTTTAGTTCCTCAAACTGTCCGGCAAGTTCTGCAACATAATTTAAAAGCTCGTCTTTTTTCATTTTGTCGAGCGGCTTTGGGTCGTTGCTTTTTGGGGTTTCCTGTTTGCTTTCTTCATTTTCTTCATTAGCTTCTGCAAAATTTGGCTGTTCTTCGGTTTGGTCTTCCAAAAAACCGCATTCCCAATTATATAATGCATCTTTTAGCGTGCATCGCTCTTCAATTATCTTTGAAGGCTCTATATCATTATCAATACAAAACTTTTTAGCATTAGCCCATTCAATAAACATATTATAGCCTGCTTCGTTCGTGTCTGTTTCAACACAATAAATAATAACTTTTTTCATAATTAAACGGTGTTAAGGGTTAAAAAAAATATAATTAAAGATTAAAAACATTTTCATTCAATGTCGCAAATGTAAGGGAGGCGGCTTCTCGCATGTGTGCCGGTTCTTCAACCTGTGTAACTTCTTGCGGTTCCGGTCGTGGTGCTGTTCCTTTAGGCTCTCGCCTTGGTCGTTCCGTTGCGCTGCTCGTTTGGCTTTTCTCGAAAATAAAAGAAAGATAAAAAATAGTATCCTCTTCGGGTCCCGTTGCTACTTCTACGCCTTGCGCTTCCCCTGATGCTCTTCTTAGTCCGCTTTGTGGCTGCGACCAAAGCAAAAAAGCTTTCGAGCCTTTTTTTACGCTGCGGTTTTCAGCTATCCAGCCGGCAAAACTTTTAAATTCTCTCTCCCCGGTTGGGTTGTACACAAAGCGCATAATTAATGCGTTTTTTGTGTAGTCTTCAATGTTCCATCCTGCAAGTTTTGCAAGGTGCTCGGCTTCCTTGGTTATTTGGCGGAGTCGTTCTCGGTTCGCCTTTGTTTTTTCTGTCATAAGTCTAAAAGGTGTTAAGGGTTATTATAAAAAACTATATGCCCACATATAGCAAAAATTAATTTCAAAATGTCAAAAAACGTGCTTTGCTTTCTCTCAATCGCTCTACTAAAGTACAAATTATTAACAACTTAGCAAAATAAAAAGTGAAAATAATTCCACTAAAACAGCTATTTGTATTAATTCTAAATAAAATTAAAAGTAATAAATCTGTATGCAAAAACCATAAACCGTACTATTATAATTATTATTTTATAGCCTATTTTAGCCTTATTTGTTATTTAATTAATACTTAAAAATATAATCTCTCGAAAGTTGGGATTTTGGGATTTTTGCCTGCCGGCTTATGTTTGAGAGTAAACGCCGCGCCGCTCAAAACATTTTTTTCGTGTTTTCGTGTGTAAAAGACTGTAAATATGATTTAATATACATACTTATTTGTAAACCGTTTGCGACCGTTGCCATATACGTGCAAAGCACGCCATATTGAAGGCACACCTTTAGGTTGCCATGTACGTGCAAAGCACGCCACTTATGCGGTAAGGATTGAAGCGGTAGCTACTCGCACCTAAATGCAAAACGGCACTTAGCAAAGCAAAGCGATAGCTCTTGCTTGGCTTAGTGCCGTTGCATTTGGGTAGAGTACTACAAGCGTAAAGCCTGCAACCGCCCTAATAGTAATTATAGTATATGTACATCGTAATCGGGTGCTTG
>JAIFNC010000135.1 GCA_020047935.1 Bacteroidota bacterium | reverse complement strand
AACAAATGGCAGTTGTTGGCGGTTTTACCGATGGTTATTATTGGAGCAGTGTATCAATGGATAGCAGTCGCGGTAAATTAGGTACGCTGGTTCTTTTTAAATCTACTCGCGGTCCGGGCAACGGGACTACCATCAACAAACCATCGATGATGGAAGCGCAGATTCGAGTTATTCGCTCGTTCTAAATAGCACGAAAACAAAGCTGTAAAGTTTGAATTGATATGCTATAGTTCTCTACTTTAGTTAATTCAATTTAAACATAGTTTTGCTTTGGCACACTATTTTTTGGTTAAATACTGCCGGTTACCTTTAGTACCGGCAGTATTAAGCCATTTTACAAGTTTTTAAAAGATTACAAATTCGTTAGGCTATTTCTTTTAAAAAATAAACCTGCAAAAAGCTTTAAAAGCAAACCGATGTTAAATTTTGCAGCCCACCATGGCTAAAATTATCTGCTTCGGTCTCTTCTGAAAAGCTTATAATTAAACGAATTACGATTTCTGTTTAAACAAATATTGTTTTTATGAAAACTATCAAACTACTATTTATTAAACTGTTGCTTATGTTTTTTGCCGTTGGTTTAAACACGGCAAATGCACAAGGAACCGTCGATAATGCCTTGTATTTTCCCGGCGGCCGCAGTTATGTGGGTGTAGGGCCTTTGGGCTATGGCGGTCAAACACAACTAACCATTTCGGCTTGGGTTGCCAATGCAACAACCTATGGCTACGGCACCATTATAGCCAAATACCAAGGCAACGGCGGCGTAGGCGAGTATATTTTTAGGGTATGGGACAGAAAAGTGCTTCTTACTCTGCATATTAATGGCGTATATCGAACGGTATATGGCAACACGGTATTAAACGATAACCAGTTTTACCATGTAGCTGCTACCTACGACAACAACACCATGAAAATATACATTAATGGTGTGCTCGATGCTTCTGTAAATCAAACCGGTGCAATAACTAACGTTACCTCCATAAGGTCGTACATTGGTATATTAAATAATGATACCGAAAGTTTCATTGGTAAAATTGACGAACTAAGCCTATGGAGTCGTGCCCTTTCAGAGTGCGAAATTGTCGATTTAAAAAACAATAAGCCAAATATCTACGACGAAGATTTGAAGGCTTATTACAATTTTAACCAAACAAGCGGCACATCCTTGCCCGATTTAACCGGAAAGTATAATGCCGGCTTAGTAGGGGGGGCGTATTGGACTGCTTCCGGTACAATGGTAAGCGGTGCTATGCCTTATATCGAAAACATTATTACCGAAGCCGGTGGTGCTACAACCGTAAACGTATTTACCAATACAACGGCAGAAGTTACCGAATATGGCATTGTATATGGCGAAACAACTTGCTTAGACATAAATTCGGGTACAAAAGTTGAAGGAACCGATTATAGCGGAGCTACTTTTTCGGCTATAATTGAAGGTTTGGTACAAGGAAGTACCTATTATGCACGGCCTTATACTGTGCTAAACGGACAAACCGTGTATGGTATGGAGAAGAGGTTTGTAACTGCCATGATGGGCAGCGGAAAAGCAATTGCTTTCGACGGCGTTAATGACAAAGTAGAATTCGGTATAATTACTACCAGCGTTTCAAACAACTTTACCTACGAATTTTGGGCTAAACCTACAGCTACGCAAATTAATGATGAGCAGAAAAATACCGGAACCGATGGCGTAATACCCGGTAAAAACTACGTATTATGGGGACCGAATAGAGGACCTGAAGCTCAGGCAACTGCTCTTATTTCGATGGGTACCAATGGTATTAGCGTGTACGAGCATACTACTAATTATATGCCGCCTCTTGCAGTTTACAGTGCCGACTTAGCCGATTGGGTGCATGTAGCCATAGTGTATAGAGATAAAACACCGCACATATATATTAATGGTGTGCTAAAACATATTGGTTTGAAAAGTACTAAAACCAATATTTATCCCGACTTAGCGTCGTTGGGCGGCGGTGATTACGGCTTCTTTAAAGGCAGCTTGGACGAATTCCGCATTTTTGAAGAAGGTTTAATTGGCTACTATAACTTTGACAATACCTCAGGTTCATTGCTTATTGATATAGGCACAACGCTAAAGCACGGTACACTAAGCGGCTTTGCCTTTAACGGGTACAGTTCGGGCTGGACAAATTCGGGCGCAAAAATTATCGAAAACCTAACCGCAAAGGTGAATACTTTGGGCGGAAACCCAATTTCCTTGGGTGCTTCATGGTTGCTTGGCGAAATTGAATTTGGCGAAGCTACCGAATACGGTTTTGTGTATGGCAAACAAACTTGTATTACTTTAGAAAACGGTATAAAAGCAGCTGCAGGCGATATTGAATTTGGCACGTTTAATGTCGAAATTTCAAACCTTGAGCCCGGTGTAACTTATTATGCACGCGCTTATGCTACCAACGAAAACGGTACAAGTTACGGCAAAGTTATTCCGCTGTATCCGGGTTCGGGCAACGCCATTGCGTTCGACGGTATCGACGATTATTTGGAAGCTACTTCGGCTGTTATACCAACAACGGGACCTTATTCTGTTTCGGTTTGGGCAAAAAGCAATATTTATCCCGCCGGGTACAAAGAAATTCTTTCACAAGGCAACACTTTCTATTTGGGTTTTAACGGAACTATAATTAGGGTAGGCGACACATGGCAGAATGCCGGAACATTCCCTACCGACGGTGCATGGCACAATTATACTGTTACAAGAACCGAAACCGATACCTATTTATATATTGATGGTGAATTGGTTTCGACCATAGCTTCTCCTATTTCGCCTACGAATGACCTATTACGAGTAGGCCGACAATATGGCCCCACGGGTGGCGAATACTGGAACGGCGATATAGACGAAGTTCGTGTTTTCAATATAGCACTTAGTGCCGAGGAAGTGCTCGATTGGCACAACAGAGCAGCTTTTGGTACCGAATGGGAACTTAATGCAAGTTACGACTTTAACGAAGGTACACCTTGCGATTTCAACCCGGGAACTACCGTTTTAGATGCTTCGGGGCTTACTGTTATGAACAGTTACAATTTGGCTCGTACATCGGGCAATTGTACTTCGAACTTTGTTACTTCAGGGGCTGCTAAAGCTAATATGTGGATAACTCAACTTGGCGAAATTAGCGCTACAAGTATGCGGGCAATTGGCGGAGTTCTCAGTACCGGTTGGTCGCCATTTGTTACCGAGTTGGGTTTTGTTTACGGCACTTCGCCAAACCCTACCCTTGCCGATATGGTGGTGAAAAAAGTAGGCGAATTTGGTGTTGGCGAGTTTCTTTTGGAACTTACCAATTTAAAACCGGGCGTAGTTTATTACGTGCGTTCTTATGCCATTAACGATAACGGATTAGTTTACGGGACGCAAGCTTCCAAATCGGTTGGTTTGGTACCCGGAAATGCGCTTGAATATATTGGTGGAAGCAACGGCGAAACGGCTGCAAATAGCCTACTTGCCAATAAATCGTTTACAGTAGAATTTTGGGCAAAACCAACTTCCTTAAACAAATTCAATTATGCTTTTTCGCAAGGAGTCGGTACTGTAAACAATTTATTGCATATTGGTTTCAATCCAAGCAACCAGTTTTGTATGAATTTCTATGGCAACGATTTTACAAGTTCTGCTACTACCGATGGTACTTGGCACCATTGGGCAGCGACTTACGATGTAGAAACCAAAACGCGAAAAGTATATAAAGATGGTGCGCTGGTGGGTACGCAAACAGGTATTGCTGCTTATACCGGAAGCGGACCATTTAGAGTAGGTATTTACACAGCACCCGACCCTGACCAATACTTTACCGGTGCTATGGACGAGCTTCGAATTTGGTCAATTGCCAGAACAGATTGCGAAATTCAGACCAATTACAAAAAAGCACTTAAAGGATTTGAACCCGGAATAATTTCCGCTTACGATTTTAATGTTACAAGCGGTAATGTTATTCCCGACAAATCGGGCAATGGAATAAATTTTGTAAAATCTGACGGTACCGGATGGATTCCTTCCGGAGCTCTAATTATACACGATGTGGACTTAGGCGTTACTACCGGCGTTGAAAGCAACATTACCCAAAAAAGTGCTACCGTTAGCGGTGCTATTATGTTTGGCGATGCTACCGAATATGGCATTGTTTACAGCAAAACCGGTTGCGGAACCATAGAAACGCTAAAATCGGTTGCTACAAACCTAAGCAATGGCCAATTTTCTGCCAACCTAAACGGTTTGGATGCTGCTACTTGGTACTATGCTCGTGCCTATGCTACCAATGCAAAAGGTACGGTTTACGGCCCCGAACTTATGTTTAGTACTGCTTGGCGCGGTGCAGGCAATGCGCTTAATTTCGATGGCGACAATGATGCGGTAGCAGTGAATGCTGACTACAAATTCCCAAATAATTTCTCGTACGAGTTTTGGGCTAAGCCTAACAAAACAATTACTTTGCAAGCCGAGGGCACAGGCAGCCCAGCCGGTATGCGTGGTGCTATAACAACAAATGTAGCGAATGCTTTGCATATTTCGGTAGGTACAAATGGTATTAACATTGCACAACATAATGTAATGTGGCTTGCCATGTACCCAGTAGAAATTACCGAATGGACGCATATTGCTATTGTTGTTAAAGACAGAAAACCATTGATTTATATAAACGGCGAACTTAAATATTCCGGGCTTCGCTCTTCAGTAGAGGTTAAGCCTGCAATAAATTCTATTGGCGGTAACGCAGTAGGCGGTTTTTATGGCGGACAAATAGACGAAGTTCGTATCTGGGATCGTTCGCTCAGCGAAACCGAAATAAGCAAAAACATGAACCGCGAACTGTTTGGCAAACCCAACGGTTTATTGGCGTATTATACCATGAACCAGGGGCTTAGTTGTTCCGACAATACCGGAATTCCCAAATTGTTCGAAAAAATTAACAACAATCATGGTACTTTTACCGGCATGTTGCTTAGCGGAGGTTGCGGTTCAAACTTCGTACTATCTACACTCGATGTTGTTGTTATGGACGATACCGAATTAGTAAGCAAAGACAACACATCAGCTACCATTAAAGGCAACATTATAAACTTAGGCTTTGGCGATGCCACCGTTCGCGGGGTTTGCTATTCGCTTAATGCAATGCCTACCATCGAAAGCGATGTAGTGTTTATGCCGGGCGAGGTTACTGCCGGCGAATTCGAAGTGGTTCTTCCAAATCTGCAATCGGAAACCAATTATTACGCTCGTTCGTTTGTAACAATTGGAGGCTATACTACTTATGGCAAACAACTTCGTTTTATTTCGAACGAAGGCGCACCCGATGGCGATGTATATAGCCCCGGTTCTATTACAGCCAACGTTTTTGAAACCCAAATAAGCATGGTTTCAAAATCGGAAGAAGCAGGCTTGACCTACACTATTTCTCCGGTATTACCTACCGGTCTTTCATTAAATCCGCAAACCGGCGAAATTTCAGGTATCCTTAAAGTGGCCGGTTCCGATGTTTATACCATTACCATAACCAATTCGGGCGGTTTAAGCACTACTACGCAAGTAACCATTAAAGGGGTTGTTCCGCAGGTTTTTGAAGGCGATTTATTTGCTTCGAAAGCTTATTTCAACGATTATGTTGAACTTAAATGGACTATGTTGCATTACGACGACGATGTACGCGATTATTTAATTTTCAGAAAAGAACTGGGAAGCAAATCCGACTCGGTGCGCGTGGCTACCGTTGCAGGCGACCAACGCTCGTGGCGCGATGAATATGCAGCTTCGAACGTAATGTACGAATACACCGTTTGGGTTCGATACAAAATCAGTTTGCCCGGTAATAACAACGAGTATATCAACTACATCAAAGGCGTTGGTTTCCGTATTCCTACCGGTACTGTTTCGGGTAAAATTACCTATGCAGGCGGACACAGCGTTGAAGGCGTAAATGTTATTGCCGAAACTACCGACAATTTTGCCGGAAAAAGTATTTCGCTTAACGGAACCGATGCTTTTATCGAAATTCCGGTTGTTGAAGACGAAGCCGGTTTTAATTTCGAATCGAATTTTGCGTTCCAAGCTTGGTTTAAGCCTGAAAGCGACAATGCTTCGACTTTAATGCAAAAAGGCGAGCAGTACAAAATTATGTACTCCAAAGGCGAAGTTAAATTCAAATCAGGAAACGATACTTTGAAGGTTAATTTCGAACAAAAAGTCGATACTTTCTTCAACGTAACCGTTATGCGCAGCGCCGATTCGCTTATGCTTATGGTGTTTTATAGTGCTAAAAACTATACTACAGATTACCAAGCAATAAATTCGGCAACCACCGCAAATAACGACAATTTGGTTATAGGCAGCGGTTACAACACCGAGTTTTTCAGAGGAAATGTGTCGGAAATTCGTATTTGGAAAGGCAATTTTACCAAAGATGAATTAATTGCAAAAGCCGACCGTTTCATTTTAGGAAACGAACAAGGTTTGGCAGCTTATTACCGTACCGATGAAAATTTTGGTAAAACCATTTTCGACCGTTCGGGCTACAACTTCATTTTTAATGAAAAACATGCTCGTATTACCAACGGAACATGGACTGCATTTACTCCGCTTGCAAACCAATTGGGAGTAAAAGGTGTAACCGACAAAAACGGTAGCTATGTTGTTGCCGGCATTCCGTTCGCAACAGCAGGTTCTACCTATAAATTTGTTCCTATGTTCGGTATTCATAGGTTTGAACCCAACGAAAAAACCTTAATTATTGCTTCGGGTGCTACTACCCACAATAATGTCGATTTTACCGATGCTTCATCGTTCCGTGTTACCGGAAATATCAAGTATAAAAATACTTATTTCCCGGTTGAAGGAGTTAATTTCTACATCGACGGTAAAGTGGTTGCAAAACCCGACGGTATGCCCGTAACTACCGATGCTATGGGTAA